>NZ_VPDH01000032.1:0-42830 GCF_013417785.1 Acinetobacter sp. YH12227
GCGCGGTTTTAGAAAGAGTTGTAATTTCTCCAAAAAGATTGAAAACCATTTTAAAGCCTTCGACTTAACCTTTTTTTACATCAATAATGGTTTCATTTAATGTCAGCATACTTTTTGAAACACCACCGTATTTTTTACTCGTACAGACAAAAGTAAATACGGTACCCAAATGACACAACGTAAAGCGCTTTTAGCTAACTCTATGATTGTCTCATCACCAAAAGCGGTTTCTTGAGGGACTAGATAATCGGAAACCATGCAGTCGATAAGTAAAATCAATAAATAGCCAATCATTAAACCAATATAAAATTTTGGAAAGCGAAAATGTTTTGAAAAATACAAATAGACGGCATACAAGGAACAAACCAGCAGCACCACATTTACCGCACACTCGGCATAAATGAAATATAACAAACTGGGATGATAAATTTCTGACGTTGGATCACTGAGTAGATCAATACCCCCTTCTTTAAAAAATTCTAGCAAGGCATAGCCATCGACCAATAATGTGATGGGTGACAAAATCACACCAATGCCCACCAAAATGAGCCATCCACCCAGACCTGTTAATTCTTCCTGTTTATTCATTTTTATCTACATCGTTTTAATCTGGCGTGATCTTAGTCAGTGGACAGTTTTAAAGCAATCTTGTATTGATATTCAGCAATAAAAAATCCCATCTTTAAATACGCCGATGGGATATAGGTATTTTTAATCAAAATGATCATGCTGGCATTAGCGTTACAAACTTAAAGCGGCGTGGCAGGATTTTCATTGTGTTTCATACGAATCCGACGTACTAACCAAATTACGATACAAACAACTAATACCACGACAAAAAATGGAAGTAAGAAACTCAATACAGATAACACCAATGCCCCAATCCATTCACCTGTTGAAATGACAGGATTGGCTATACCACCTGTAGTGACTGTGGAAACACCTCGCGCTGCTACGGTGCTCATTTGTACTGCTGTTGCTGTACCGCCACCAACGATAATCGCAGCTGCCCAACTGGCAAACTGTGACATTTCCCCGCTACTTACAGCCATGGTGGCTAATGTCCCTGCAATCATGGCTGCCGGTGTTGAAACTGTGTCTAAGGCATTATCTACCCACGGTATGTAATAAGCAGCAATTTCACAAACGGTCGCAACTGCAAGTCCCATGCATACCGCAGGCATTGCAAGCCATTCAAAACCTTTCATCGGTTCGAACCAGCCCATTAGCGAAGCAACGCTCATAACTAATAAGGGTACAAATACACGGAAGCCACAGGCTGCACTAAGCCCTACGCCGATACATAAACCTAAGATTGTTTCCATGTGTGACCTCACCGTTGAAATGGTTTTTTATATTTTTATGCTTAGAGATAAATTAACAAAAAAGCCCTATCAAGTGATAGGGCTTTTCTTTCTTAACAGCGGGTAACTGTTAGTGTTTTGCAGCTTAGGCATTCTTATTGTTAAATTGATTGCCTTGGCATTTGGTACACGGTGGTAAACGATCAGTACCAATTTCTAAGTAGGTGCGGTGGCCGCATTTGACACAAAAATAGAAGCCTGTTCCGGGTTTTTGACCAGCAGTAACCATTTTTGTTCTCCATGTGTTTTAGAAATGGTGCAATCAGTATACCCCTATCGTGATGATTGTCTATTGGTCATTTCGACAATTGATAATGGCATTTAGGCAAAGCATAATTTCGTGTGGAAATTTTGGTGGGTTTACAGAGATTTGCTTATTAAATTCTAAAATCTTTCATAAATTAAAAAATTTTAACCATATTTATGCAGCACAATAAATCATAGGAAAAACTCCTGCATCTTTGGCTGCATGTGAAAATGACGATAAAATCCACAGCCATTGAGTAATATGTCCTGCGACTTTTTGTCCTTGTTGCAATTTCTTAAGCTCTCTCTCTATTTTAGTTTTAGAGATAAAATTACAACTTAGAATGCATTTTCTATGTAATTTAGGGTTTTTTAAAATTAAGCTAATATCTTCATGAAAATTTCCTGAATCCTTTCGAATCCTAGATATTTGAGTTTGTATGCCCTTACCTGTTCCATTAGCCCCCTTACCACTTTTATAAAACTCAGAAAAAGTTGTGGAGTACTTATTTATAATTTGTTGACTTGAGAAATGCATATTTCCTAAATTTTTAATACCTTGGCCAACAACATCCTGTAATTTACTAGCAGAATTTGTAATGTCATTTGAAAATTTTGAGTGGATAAAGCTGACACTAAAGTCTTTGGAATCAATAATTAAGTGATCTGCCCACTCATCACCTAAATCATCACAAAATATATAATCATTATTAGAGTGTAAGTTTTCAACAAAACCAAACATCGAATCTTTAGTAAAACTAGTTTGTTTAGAATCAAATTGACCTTTCTCTGATTTAAGCTTTTCAATATCTGCTCGAGGATAAAGCATAGTCAAAATTGAATCTATTTCTGATAAGCCAGATACATCTTCAAAGCAATTATCCATACAATACATATAACTAGGATTATCAAATGTCAGGCAGAATAAGCCTTTTTTATTAATATAACTCAAAAGACTTTCTAACTTTCCATTTTCTTCAATTTTAAAATTTCTCAATAATTTTGAATAAATAGACAATGTTCTTTTATTTCTGTTTATTTTTGAGGAGCCTTCAAAATTAACCACATTTAAATTATTATCCAACTCATATACAACACCCAATTTAGAAAATAACTTTTTATAGATCCCATCTGGCACATCTATAATTTTTTTGTCACGCTTAGATTGACCATTTACTTTTCTTTTCCGCTCATATTTTATTGATATCATTCCATTTTCTATTCGGTCTTCGATAGCAGAAATATCAATTAATAAGGCGGCGGGGTTACACAACGACAATACATGATCTAATGAAACTTTTTTTGCAAAAAGCTTAAGAAATTCATTTTCACTTGCATTTTCAATTAATTGAATTTGAATATATGCCCATTCGACTATTTCTTCTATAGATTGTCTAGGTGATGATTCAACAAATCTACCACTTCCTGAAATAGATTTAGTCTGCCCTTGCTCTCTTACTTTTAAATGCGATGGAACTGCACGTCCTGCTGAATGACTAGAGAAAGCTCCTTTTAGGTCACTTGATTCAAGTGACCTATTTCTAATAGCTTTTTCCGAAACTGTCATGTTACGCAATGAAATTTTTTGAAAATCCGCATTTTCCCCAATTAATTTACTTAATTCATTAACATCAATTAGTTGAAAATTCTCTTTCATATATTGCAAGTATGTTGCACAACTTTTACTCAATACAACTAAATAATTACCTATTTCAATTAGTACTATATAGGCAAAAATATGATCTTCGTAACTATCGTCATCCAAAAAATAAACAGGTCTGACTGTGGAAAAAACTTTAATTGAAATTGTAAAATCAATCAAATTTTGTGTCTGTTGGTTTAATCTAAATTCATCAATTATAAAAGTTGTGTTGGTTTCTTTATTATCACTAGCTAAATCACATATTTGATTAATTACAGCATCAGTAAATGGAATATCAGATTTAAAAAATAAGACATTTTTTGTTAATTCCAATCTTTCAGGCATGAATTCCCCAATTCAAAATGAATAAAAAACACCCTAAAATATAGGGTGTTTTTTAAACAATATCAAATGTTTCGAATTAAACTCTTAAGCCACATTCCCTTCTAAAAAGTCCTGTGCAAAGCGCTGTAACACGCCACCCGCTTCATATACTGAAACTTCTTCTTCAGTATCCAAACGACACGTTACAGGCACTTTAATAATTTCATTTTTGCCATCTGCTGTAGAACGCTCAACCACTAAAGTTAGGTCAGAACGTGGCGCAATATTACCAATTACGCTATACAGCTCAGTACCATCCAGCTTCAATGTTTTGCGGTCAGTTCCTGCTTTAAACTCAAGCGGTAACACGCCCATACCTACCAAGTTAGTACGGTGAATACGCTCAAAACCTTCCGCTACAATCACTTCTACACCCGCAAGGCGTACACCTTTGGCAGCCCAGTCACGGCTCGAACCCTGACCATAGTCTTTACCTGCAATAATGATCAGCGGTTGCTTACGGTTCATGTAAGTTTCAATCGCTTCCCACATACGCATCACTTCGCCTTCTGGCTCTACACGCGCTTTTGAACCTTGCTTGATGGTACCGTCTGAACGCACCACCATTTCATTAAACAATTTCGGGTTGGCAAATGTTGCACGTTGAGCCGTCAAATGGTCACCGCGGTGGGTTGCGTAAGAGTTGAAGTCTTCCTCAGGCACGCCCATTTTGTGCAGATACTCACCCGCAGCAGAGTCCATCATAATCGCATTCGATGGAGACAAATGGTCGGTGGTAATGTTATCTGGCAAGATTGCAAGTGGACGCATATTGCTTAATGTACGTGGTGCAGCCAAAGCCCCTTCCCAATACGGCGGACGACGGATATAGGTACTTTGTGGACGCCAGTCATAAAGCGGACTTTCAGATTTTTCAGCCACACCCAAGTCAAACATTGGAATGTAGACTTTCTTAAACTGCTCAGGTTTTACTGCAACTTTTACCAGTGCATCAATTTCTTCATCCGACGGCCAAATGTCTTTTAAGTAAATAGGATTACCGTCTTTGTCATTGCCGAGTGAATCAGTTTCGATATCAAAACGAATTGTCCCTGCAATTGCATACGCAACAACGAGTGGTGGCGATGCCAAGAACGCTTGTTTAGCATAAGGATGGATACGGCCGTCAAAGTTACGGTTACCCGAAAGCACCGCTGTTGCGTATAAATCACGATCAATAATTTCTTGCTGAATTACAGGGTCTAGCGCACCTGACATCCCGTTACAGGTTGTACATGCGTAAGCCACGATACCAAAGCCAAGCTTTTCTAGATCACCCAATACACCCGCTTCTTCTAGGTATAAAGCAGCGGCTTTAGAACCTGGTGCAAAAGATGATTTCACCCACGGTTTACGTACCAAGCCCAATTCATTGGCTTTACGTGCCAATAGACCTGCCGCAACAGTGTTACGTGGGTTTGAGGTATTGGTACAAGAGGTAATCGCAGCAATAATCACCGCGCCATCTGGCATTAAGCCTTCAGCTTCTTGCGCACGTGCAGCGTCTAAATTGCCTGCAATACCTTTGGCTTTTAAATCCGCAGTCGATACACGTGCATGCGGGTTCGATGGGCCTGCAATGTTGCGAGTCACTGTTGAAAGGTCGAAACGTAATACACGCGGATATTCTGCCGCTGTCATATCAGACGCCCAAAGACCAATTTCTTTGGCATAGGTTTCAACCAATTTCACCTGATCTGCTTCACGACCTGTCAGTGTTAGGTAATCAATGGTGTTTTGGTCAATGTAGAACATTGCCGCAGTTGCACCATATTCAGGGGTCATGTTCGAAATGGTTGCGCGATCGCCCACAGACATGCTGTCTGCACCTTCGCCGAAGAACTCAAGGTACGCACCGACTACACGCTCTTTACGTAAAAACTCCGTTAAAGCCAATACGATATCTGTTGCTGTAATACCCGGCTTGCGTTGACCTACAAGCTCTACACCAATAATATCTGGTAGACGCATCCACGATGCGCGACCGAGCATGACATTTTCAGCTTCTAAACCACCTACACCCACAGAAATCACGCCCAAAGCATCTGTATGTGGTGTATGTGAGTCTGTGCCCACGCAGGTATCTGGGAATGCCACACCTTCACGGTTTTGCACCACTGGAGACATTTTCTCCAAGTTAATTTGGTGCATGATGCCGTTACCCGCAGGAATTACATCGACATTTTCAAATGCAGTTTTGGTCCACTCAATAAAGTGGAAACGGTCTTCATTACGACGGTCTTCCACGGCACGGTTTTTCTCGAATGCATCTGGATCAAAACCGCCATATTCCACTGCCAATGAGTGGTCAACAATAAGTTGTGTAGGTACAACTGGATTGACTTTTGATGGATCACCGCCTTGGTCTGCAATCGCATCACGTAGACCAGCAAGGTCAACCAAAGCCGTTTGACCTAAGATGTCATGGCACACCACACGTGCTGGATACCATGGAAAGTCGTGGTCTTGTTTACGGAAAATGAGTTCTTTTAAGGATTGCTCAAGAATGGCTGGATCACATTTACGAACCAACTGCTCTGCAAGGACTTTTGAAGTGTATGGTAGTTTTGCATATGCGCCTTGCTCAATATTTTCAACGGCTTCACGCACATCAAAATATTCTAACTGGGTGCCTTGCAGTGGTTTACGGTAGTTGTTGTTCATAGCGTTCCTGCCCTCGGTCTTTCATTTTTTTGCGTTGTCTTTTGTTTAAGACAATTCATCTTTGTTCGTTAGGCATACTACACTGTCGAAAGTCCATTTCCCAAATCTTATATATTTCAAATATTTAAGCATAAAAATAGGTGTTTTTTGAAATATCTTGTTACATAAGTGATAGAATTAAAGCTCTAAATTGATTTTTTATCGAAAAATCATGGAATTTTCTCATTATTCTTTAGTCTAAGCAGAAATAGTCTGGATATTAATTCAACACCTTGAAGCACATCATGCAGTTTTTAAATTACTTAATACTGTTTTAACCTTGTCATCGACTCTAAAAATAAAGCTGTAAGTACACAAAATTTCAGCATTAATTTAAGCGTGACACAAAGCACATTAAATACCTAATCTTCTGATCAAATCGCATATTAATCCCTATTTGCAGGGATAGATTCAGGCTTCACCCCTCCCCGATAATATGAAGCGTACTCCTGACAGGAGTTGGTTTTATGACGCCAATCATCGTGACACACAACAAATAATTTGGACGCGCCATCATTCAAACTCACTGTTGATTCGTCATTATGCTTTGGGGAAAGTTCATGACACATTATAAAAAATTTATCGGGGCAAGCTGCCTTTTAAGCTGTTTAACGCTTTTTGCCTGTGGCGATAACAACAAAAAAGACAACGAAACATTAGTGCAAGAAGATGAGGCTGATGCTCTTCACGTAATTACCAATCCACCACGTTTAAAAGCCAATAAAAGCGGCGAACATGAGCTGATTGTTGCTTATAAAAAGCAAGCTTTATTTGACCCTGAAACAGGGGAATATGATCAATTACATGCGCGTGGCTATTTGACCAAGCCTGAGCTTTATAACAGTAAAAATGCCGATGGCAGCGTCACAGATGTATTGGTTGGCCCTCAAATTCGCGCCAAACAAGGTGAAAATTTAAAAGTTCATTTGGTCAATAACCTACCGGTTGAATCAAACGAAACTTGTCCTGATCCTGTTACCAATATTAATCAAGGCAATTGCTTTAACACCACTAATTTACATACCCATGGTTTATGGGTGAGTCCGCAAGGCAATAGTGACAACGTATTCCTCACTATCAAACCCAATCAAGACTTTCATTATGAATTTCAGATTGAGCCGAATCATCCTGCGGGTACGTTTTGGTATCATTCGCATGTCCATGGCTCAACAGCTATTCAGGTTTCAAGCGGCATGGCTGGCCCTTTAATTATTGAAGGTGAGCGTAAACCTATTGTGACGAATGGACAAATTCAGCAAAACGGTGACTTTGATATTTTATGGAAAAATCAAAAGACACAAAATTATGATCATGAAAAAATTATGCTGTTTCAGCAAATTCAATACAATGAAGATTGCGACACTAAGCTGACGCCGAATGCCGATTCACCTTGCCTGTATGCCCTTGAAGATTATTCAAAACTCGATATTCCAACCTCGTGGGCAGATGAAAATCGTTATACCAGTATCAATGGCAAAATGCTGGGAGAAATTAAAGTTGATCAAAATCAATACCACCGTTGGCGCATGATTCACGGTGGTATTCGTGACACTATTGGCTTAACCATCAAAGAGCTACCAAATTCTTCAGCATTCACCGCTGAACAAACGCTTGCTGAATGTCAGAACTATCAAACCAAAGCCATGTCAGCGCAATTTAAAAAATTAAAAACCTTGCCACTGTATACAGTCGCTCAAGATGGTTTAACCATGGGGAAAATACAAAAACAAGGGATTGAAATATTTCAGCCAGGCTATCGCTTTGATGCCATGTTGGCTTTTCCAAGCATTAATAAATACTGTGTATACGATGCTAAATTGAACTTAGAAGACGAAATCAATGCCCCAGACTCAAGTCCGCTGCTACGTCGTGCACCCGAAGAAAAACTGAATACGCAATTGCTCGGTTGGGTCAATGTTCAAGCAACGCAGCTACCTGTACAAAGCCCTTATGACTTTTTGAAAGCGCAAGCCACTGCTATTGGACTTGCACCTGAAGTAATTCAGCAAGTTTCGCAAGGTGATCTATCCGCCTTTATTTCTCATGCTAGCCTCATGACTGCTGAAGTCGATGAATTGCTCAAAAACATGGCAAAACAAATCACCAACTTCGACATTATGTTTAATGCTGATGGAAGCTTTAAATTTGGTATTCGTCATGCCGATGAAGGGACACTCATCAGCTTTGGCGATGCTTATCATGCAGAAGACCACACCCACCATAGCTTTGTACGTAAGCTCCCAATAGGTCAAACCCAAGAATGGGAATTAACCAGTAATGTTGCAAGTCATCCCTTCCATATTCATGTCAACCCATTCCAAGTAGTGAAAATTTTGAATGAAGTGGGTGTCGATGTCAGTGCCATAGGCAGTTCAGATAAAGATGGTGCTGGAAACATTGACTCGCAATATCACGGCATGAAAGGCGTTTGGAAAGATACGCTATTTGTGAAGCAAGGCTATAAAATAATTGTCCGCAGTAAGTATGAAAAATTTGAAGGTGATTTTGTATTGCACTGTCATATTCTGGACCATGAAGACCAAGGCATGATGGAAACTGTGCGTATATGTGGTGATAAGTTTGACTGTAACAGCGAAGCACCCGCCCACCACAGTATAGACATGAGCGCCAACGATTTATCAGCGCATAGCCATTAAGCCGATCCTTAAATAACAAAAATTAAAATGCCCATCCCAATATGGGCATTTTGTTTGCCTATCTGCTTTGCTTGCTGCAAAATATTGTAATTAATCATTTGTGAATATACACAGAGGCTCGTCATGTCAACGTCTATGGCATTTACATCTTTCACTTTAAATGGTGTGGATGCACAAAAATTCCTTCAAGGTCAGGTGACTTTACATGTTGAACGTCTGGAAGAAAATGTAACGCGTTATACAGCAATCTGCGACCTGAAAGGCCGTATTCACTTTGGCCTATGGCTGACCAAATTAAATGCCGAGAGTTTTGTGATTGTCACAACTCAAGATCAATCTGAAGAATTTGCCAAGCACATTAAAAAATTTGGTGCATTTTCAAAAATGAAACTTGAAGATGCGGGTCTCGTTTATCCACATTTAGTGAATGGCGAAACAACTTTTGGCACAGAGCCAACTGATGTTGCTGCATGGGAAGTTCAAGCGATTCACGCAGGTCAAGCCTATATCGACCAAGCGATTGAACATGTGTTCCAACCACAAGAATTACGTTTACATCAACGTGAAGGCGTGCACTATGACAAAGGCTGTTACTTAGGTCAGGAAGTTATTGCTCGTCTTTGGTTTAAAGCCAAGCCTAAAGCGTGGCTACATGCTATTGCAGGCAAAGGTTCTGCTCCCGCTGAAGGTGAACAATTGAATAAAGGCGTTCAAGTCGTCAATAGCGCAGTGGTTGAAAATGGCTATGTGGGGCTGGTTGTTGCCCGTCCAGATGCATTGTCTGAACTAGATGTCACTGTGCTTGATTTGCCAGAAGCTTTAAATGGTGATGTAGCACGACCGCAGTAAAATATTGATGCATAAAAAAACCTCCTGATAGGAGGTTTTTTTATTTAAAATCCATGAAACAGCTTGTTCATGTCTTTACACACATAGTCTTTAAAATGGTAAGCGCGTGCATGTTTAGCATCAAATTTTGCTTCCAGCTCACCTTTCTTAAAAATATAGACACGGTTTTCTTTACTGACCAAAAATTCAGCACCCAGCTTCATTAATAACGCATCAATCTTATCTTCATCTGCAATTGACTCATCCGCTGCAACCTTGTCATAGTTACGTTTGATGCCTTTTATAAACATGGTCTAACCTCAGATCTTTCGTTGAAGGCGCGATTTAAGCAAAGAACAATTAACTTTGCAAAGTACAAGCCAAATAAAAGCGGTATTGTTCTGAAAACTACAGCTTTTATACGTTAGAAAAATTTTCAAATTTTAAGTCCTAATCACAATTCCTCACTTTACATTTACATAAATCGACCTATGATGTTAAAACAGTCAAAAATAACCACCAAAACACATAAATGGAATTATGTGCATGTTTTACAAAAGGTTTTAAAATGAAAAAATTATTCTCGCAAGTATTTTGGCACTCACAACCCAATTCGCATTGGCTGATACTAAAGCCGCTACAGTGGATCCTGAATTTGCAAAAATCGAAGCGATGGTTAAAGCAAAAAATATGACGGGTGCTTATCAAGCACTCAGTAAATTAGCTGCAACCGGCAATGCCCAAGCCATCTATAACTTAGGCTATTTAACACAAACTGGCCAAGGTACAGCAAAAGACGAGAAAAAAGCCATTCAGCTTTATGAGCAAGCCGGTGCAAAAGGCTACCCTGTTGCTAACTATGTCTTAGGTAAAAATTACGCCACAGGTACTTTAGGCCTAAAACAAGATCCAGCCAAAGCCAAACAATATTTAGAACGTGCATCGAGTGCAGGTTTTGACGATGCAACTATCGACTATGCGATTCTTTTATTTGCTGAAAATAATCCTCAGTCAGACAAATTAGCATTAACGAAGCTAGATCCACTGATCAAGAAAGGTTTCTATCCTGCAATACATGCCAAAGCGCTGTATGACATCAGTACAGGTTTTAAAACTAAGAATGATAAACCAGTTCAACAAGGCTTAAATAGCATTCAAGATTTGGCGAAAAAAGGATATATTCCTGCTCTCATGGCTGTGGGGAACATGTTTGTGAATGGCAATATCATTCCACAAAACCTGCCTGAAGCGAAAAAAATCTTTGCAGCACTTGCACAAGAAAATGTACCACAGGCCAAAGAATCATTAGCAACAGTAGATAAATTAATAGCGGAACAAGCCAAAGCACCGAAAGCTAGCGCGAAAAAAAGTTAAAGCTCATTCATAAACTGTGAAAAAAAAGCCTTGCAATTGCAGGGCTTTTTATATTGCATTTTAAATTTATACCATTCTAGGCCAATTTATTTAAGCAAGGCTGCATCATCAAAGGCTTTAAATTGACTGCGCTGCGCATGTGGCTGACAGCGTAAATATTGCGGCGCAATTTGAATATCTGCTCCCAATTCTGCTGCTGCATGCCAAGGCCAACGCGGGTCATATTGAATAGCACGTGCAATACCAATTGCATCTGCCATTTCATATTGCAATATGCCTTCTGCCTGCATCGCTTCCGTAATTAAGCCCACTGCAATGACCGGAATCGTAACCGCATGCTTAATCGCCTCTGCAAAAGGGACTTGATAACTCGCCTGTAGATGTATTTTCTGATCAACAGCTAAGCCACCACTCGAAGCATGGATATACGCTGCACCTAATTGTTCTAAAGCTTTAGACAATCCCACTGCAGACTCGATGTCCCAACTAGGCTCGCCGGTATATTCCATCCAGTCTGTTGCAGAGATACGTACACCAATTGGATAATCCACAGGAACAACATTTTTCATGGCCTGTAAGACTTCTAAAGTCAAACGAATACGATTTTCAAAGCTACCACCATATTCATCAGTACGTTGATTAGATAAAGGCGACATAAACTGATGTAATAAATAGCCATGTGCTGCATGCAATTCAATGAGGTCAAATCCTGTATCAACTGCACGTTTTGCAGACTCAGCAAAGTCTAGAATAATCTGATCAATTTCAGCTTTGGTTAATGCATGCGGCGCATGATCCTGCGTATTAAATGGTAATTCACTGGCTGAAACCGTTTGCCAGCCTTGCGCATGATCAGGTGCTAATTGGCCCCGTCCATTCCACGGCTTATCAGTCGACGCTTTTCGCCCAGCATGGGCAAGTTGGATTGCAAATGGCATCGGTGAAAGACTTTTCACTTTTGCCAATAAAGCTTTGATCTGTGCGCGTTGTAAATCATTCCAAAGCCCAAGGTCTGCATAGCTAATACGCCCTTCAGGCTGTACCGCAGTCGCCTCAACAATACAAAGCCCAGCACCTGACAATGCGTAATTCGCCCATTGCTGTTCATGCCAATAGGTTAATTCGCCTTGTTCATTGGCAGAGTACTGACACATTGGTGCTATCACAATTCGATTACTTAAAGTCAAACTGCCAAACTGAATTGGTTGAAATAACAACGCCACAAAACTCTCCTTATTTTAAAATGCTTTCGTTACACTCAAGCCCGCACTCCAATTGACCCCATCTGCGGGTTCAAAGAAGCGTCCATTACCGTCATTCACAATCACAGAGCCGACATATTTTTCATCAAATAAATTGTCTGCTCGAACATAGCTTTTTATTTTCCAGTCATCCTGTTGCCAAACATAACCGGCATTGGCAGAAACCACGGTGTAGCTTGGTGCAGCATCACTATTGGCATCATCGACATAAATTTTATCCATATAACGGACATCAAGTCCGGCATTAAAACCTGTTTCAGGTTGCCAATTTAGCGCTGCAAAGGCTTGGTTTTTAGCAATACCCGGAATGTCATTTCCTTTCGTTACAACCTTTGCAGGATCGCTATTGGAAATGTCTGCATCAAAAGTAGCATCGATAAAGCTATAACTGGCTTGGGCAGTCAAATCACGCCAGAGCTTTTTATTCCATGATAACTCTAGCCCTTGGCGCAAGGTTTTATCGGCATTGCGGAAAGTATTACGCCCATTGTTCGATTCGCCTGAAACAATGTCATTCTGTGTTTCACTTTGGAACACGGCTGCCGTGAAATTGCCCCATGCATTTTGCGCTTTCACCCCCAATTCATAGTTATCACTACTAGCAGGTTTCAAATCAAAATTCATGCCGTCATCTTTAGAATAGGCCATTTCGGTAAATGTGGGTGTTTCAAAACCTTTGGCATAACTGACATAAGCGTTTATTTTCGGATTGATCGCCCAGCTTAGTGCCGCTGATGGTAGAACCTTGTCATAGTCGGTTTTACCGCTATCATTTCCATTATCTTTATCAGCTTCATAGACTGCTTTACTTTCATAATGATCATTGGATTTATAATGCACGTTGCTATATCTTAAACCTGCGTCCAAAGTCCATGTTGGAAGAAAATTCCAAGAGGCTTGCACATACGGATCCAAATTCCATAGGGTATTATTTTCATTGCGGCGAATATTGCCTTTTACACCATACTGCCCTTCAGCATTAAAGTTTTCATAACCTTTTCGGTCTTCATCCATATAGTCAAAGGCAAAACCGGCGGTTAGTCGTGTATTTGGTAGCAAATCTTTGCCCGTCCAACGAATATCCGTTCCATAATAATCACGACTAAAATCAATCACACCGCCTGCATGGCGAGGGTTTCTTTGACTTGTTGATGATATTGGATTTCCATCTTCATCTAAGCCTAAATTTATTGAATACTCACCTTTAGGAATCGATTGATACTGGGTTACATCACGTTGCCCCATATATACCATTGCATTGAGTTCATGCTGATCATTCAATGGTTTTTTCCATGTTAAGCCAGTTTGAGTTTGGTTAATTTCTTTACGTACATCAAACTGCTTTAAAAATGCTACTTGCTGTTTCGGATTATTTTGCCAATGTTTTCTTGTCAAACCTTGCGGATCATCTGCATTAATATCCACATGATTAACAATCCAGTTCACTTTTGAACCATCATCCAAATCCCATGTAAGCTTGGCATTACTTAATACTTTTTTAGCAGCGCTGTGGTCGCGATATCCATCCGTTTCAAAGTACGATGAACTCACCACATAACTTGGCTCACTAGCCTTGTCTGATCCACCTTGTAGCACCACATCAGCACGACTTTTGTTATGACTCCCAGCAGAATAACCAAGCTCAACGGAATCTTTGCCTGTTCCTTCTTGGGTTGTAGTTAATACCGCACCGCCCGAAGAGTTCCCGTAAAGTGATGAAAATGGGCCGCCTAATACTTCAACATGACTTAAGCTACTCATATCAATATTTGAGGTTTGCCCTTGCCCATCTGGCATGGTCGCTGGAATTCCATCAACATATAAACGGATACCGCGTACACCAAAAGTAGAGCGCGCACCAAAACCACGCATCGAAATTTGTAAATCCTGTGCGTAATTTTCACGATTATTGAGTTGTAGTCCGGGAACACCTTTTAAGGTCTCCGACAGGTTCACACCTGTATTGTTATTATTTTCTGGCTGCTCAATTCGATAAACCGAGGCTGGTGTTTTAAGCCAAGTCGTATTGGTACGAGGAGCTTCGATTGTAATAGCAGGAAGTAAAACAGGTTCCGTAGAACCTATTTCTGCATAAAGTTGCTGGCAGATGCATGCCGTCAGGCAAAGTAAATGTGTCGATGTGAATTTGACGTTATATTTACTTTGCATGGATGCACCTACTTGTTCATTAGAATGTTACCTTAGAGCTTAAACCAATTACGAAAGCATCATCAACTCGATTTGTTGAGCCTGGGTTAACAACATACTGTAGACTCGGGCGAACCATCAGCCATTTTGTTGGATTATGGCTGTAGTTCAACTCAATGTTATATTCTGCGCTCGCATCAAATTTGTCAGCAGATAAACGATTATTCACATGTGCTCTGTTCACGCCTAGACCAATCATGTCAGTCGGTAAACGGTCTGCTAAACCGATATATTTCAGACCCAATTGTTGTGAATTATCCACTTTCGTTGTTACACGATCATGCCAAGTAAAGTTAGCAAAACTATGTAAGCCACGACGACCCTCGCCTGTAGATGTCAATTGCTGCTCAATCGCAACCCAACCACCAAAAGTACGATTTTTTGCATCTGTCGGGTTAGCAATATCTTTTTGATTTTTTACGTCATCCGCAGTGTTATACATCCCACCAACACGGTAACTGCCCGCTAAGCCGTTTACCAGTGATTTAGGTGTCCACACCAATTCAACTGGAATAGTCACACCATCTGCTTGATCGGTATCCAAATTCCAACCATGACGTTCTAAAGCATTTTCAGGGTTAAATTCATAAACACCGACTTGTGCTGCAAGTTCAGGCGTCGCTTGATATTTCACACGACCGCCCCATTGAGCAACAGGCGTATTCATCCACATCGTACCTTGCCATTTGCCCATCTGTGCTGCACAAAAGGCATTACTTTCAAAGTCACATGCCATCACGTTAAAGTCCATTCCGAGACCTAGACGACCGGCTTTAATACTAATACCCTGTTCTTTAAAATTCTTTTCAATAGAAAGTTCTGTTAAGCGACTTTTTTGGTTGCCGCGACCAAAATTGGCTTGAACATTGGCCAATTGTGGGGCATCACCTTGTAAATCATCAATCGTTGTACTTTGGCCTTGACGGGCTGTCATCACTGCACGCACAGTTACGCCATCCCAACCCGCCAGCTTTTCCATATTGAGTTGGGTACCCAGCCACAATTGACTCGCCACTGTCGCTGAATGTCCAGCATTGCGCCCGCCATCGGCAAGATAGGCAGCATCTGCTGCAATATTTGCTTCAAACTTCACGCCCTGTTGAGCGAGTTCAGTACGTTTACCATCCCAATCACCCAACATATACTGACCTTTAGGGTCAAAAGCATCTGCGGCATTAGTATGTGTCATGGCTGCCATTACCAACGTAGGCATTAAAGCTAGACTGAATTTTTTCATTGGAAAACCTAAATCTGGAGAGAGTGCAGATCGCAACCCAAAGGTTTGAAATCTAAAGGCATAAAAATTACATAACTTTTCACATTCTATCTCAGCATATTTTTTATTATTCATTAAACTTTTTTTTATATATTTATATAAATACAAATAAACTTTTTTATATTTAAATTATTTTTAGCATTGTTTTCAAACACTTAAATTAAAAACCATTTTCACAGAAGTTTAATTTTTATACTTGATGAATCTGCTGCATTATTTGACCCTAAAGTTCATTTTACCTCTTCAAGCTTATTAATGAAATTCGCCCTTTCTAGCTTCAGCACCAAACTTGCAATTCTACTCAAAACACCCAATATTAAGCGCAATATGTTGACAGTATTACGCCTAAGCTATGCCTGAATTACCAGAAGTAGAAACCACCAAAACCAGTCTATTGCCTTTACTAAATGAAAAAGTGTTGAAGGTGGATATTTATCAATCCAGTTTACGTTGGCCTATTCCTGATGACATTCAAAAACTGGTAGGGCAAAAACTCATAAAACTAAGTCGGCGCTCGAAATACATCTTAGCTGAGTTCGAACAAGACACGATGCTGTGGCATTTGGGCATGTCTGGTAGTTTCCGTATTTGTGAAGGTCATGAGGAACGTCGTAAGCATGACCATCTCATAATTCAGTTTGAAGACATGCAATTGCGCTACCATGACCCTCGCCGATTTGGCTGTATTTTATGGTTAGATCAAAATACTCAAACTAAGCTAATTGACACGTTAGGACCAGAACCCTTAAGTGATGCTTTTAATGCGGACTACCTATTCAATAAATTTAAAAATAAGAATACCGGCATTAAAGTTGCAATTATGGATAACCATGTTGTTGTTGGTGTCGGTAACATTTACGCGACTGAAAGCTTATTTAACCTTGGTATTCATCCTGCACAACCTGCTTCCAGTTTAAGCATGAACCAAGTTGAAAAAATGGTGCTTGAAATTAAGCGCATTCTTAAACAAGCGATTGATTTGGGTGGCTCTACCCTACGAGATTACAGTAATGCTATGGGTGAAAATGGTTATTTCCAGCAAACACTACTGGCTTATGGGCGTGTTGGTGAGATGTGCATTAACTGTGAAACGACGTTACAGAACCTTAAGCTCGGGCAACGGGCAAGCGTATTTTGTCCTGAATGTCAGCCATTAAAAAAGGTTAAAATGACCAGTAAGAAAGCCCTTAAAGGAAGCAAAGCATGAAATCTGCCATCGTCCGTCATATTTTAGTGAAAGATAAAGAGTTGTGTGAACAACTCAAAAAGAAAATTAAAGGCGGTGCAGATTTTGCCAAAATTGCCAAACAACATTCGACCTGTCCATCTGGGAAAAAAGGCGGTGAGCTGGGTGATATTAAAAAAGGTCAACTGGTCGGCCCAATCGATAAAGCAGTTTTCACATTGCCTGAACGTGAACTGCATGGCCCAATCAAAAGCCAATTTGGTTGGCATTTATTAGAAATTAAATTTCGAATGGATTAGTCATTTCCCCCCTCTTCTGATGAAGCAGTGTTTCTCACCTTTAATAAAGGAAGGAAAAGCCCCCCTTTAAAAAAGGGATTTAGGGAAATTAAAAAACGGCGCTCCAAGCGCCGTTTTTTTATTTACTCCAAAAGCTTAAGCTTCAGGACGTTTTTTTAGCTCGTCACGAATTTCACGCAGTAATTCGATATCTTCCGGAGTCGCTTCAGGTTCAGGCGCTGCTTCTTCTGCTTTATCACGGCGTAGTTTGTTCATCAGTTTCACCAACCAGAACACTACCCATGCTAAAAGCAAGAAGTTAATAAGAATGGTTAAGAAGTTACCATAGGCCAAGACATTTAAACCGGCATCTTGTGCTGCTTTTAAAGTAGTTACATTATTCGGATTATCGCCCAAGACAACAAACCAATTTGAATAATCAACATCACCGCCCAGAATCCATGAAATCAATGGCATCACGATATCTTTTACCATTGAATCAATAATTTTACCGAACGCACCACCGATGATCACACCGACAGCCAAGTCCATCACGTTGCCTTTTACGGCAAATTCTTTAAATTCTTGAATAATACTCATGTTATCTCCAGAAATTTTTTTCAGCTTTAATTTTGTGACGAAGTATACATTATATCTGTATAACTATTTCCACCTAATTTACTTGGTTTTTATTAGATTCTAAATGCCATGTATAAAAATTCACACAAAACATTTTTCTCTATATTAAAAAGGATTTATCAATATTATGCATGTCAGATTAAATGAATAAACTCATTCAAGTTTTTCTTTTTTATTCAAAACATCCATGCATAAAAAAACCGCTAACCTAAGTCAGCGGTTTTTTTCAGAACGATAAAATTAACCGTTACGGTTACGTTTACGTTCGTTTTCAGTCAACCAACGTTTACGAATACGGATTGACTTAGGTGTTACTTCAACTAACTCGTCATCTTCAATGAATTCAAGTGCTTGTTCAAGCGTGAACTCAATGTTAGGAACAAGTGTTAATGCATCATCAGTACCAGAAGCACGTACGTTTGTTAACTGTTTCGCTTTAGTTGGGTTTACAGTCATGTCGTCTGAACGTGAGTTAATACCTACGATCATACCTTCATAAACTTCTAACTGTGGTTTAGCAAATAGACGACCACGGTCTTGAAGTGTAAACAATGCATAGCCCAAGCAAGTACCTTGAACCATAGAAATCAATACACCGTTTTGACGTTTCGCAACAGTACCTTGTTTCATAGGACCGTAGTGCGAGAAGCTTGATGTCATGATGCCTGTACCTGAAGTCATTGTTAAGAATTCAGAACGGAAACCAATCAAGCCACGTGAAGGAACAGTCGCTTCAATACGGATACGGCCTTTACCGTCAACTTCCATATTTGTCATTTCACCTTTACGGTGACCCATTTGTTCCATTACAGAACCTTGGTGCTGTTCTTCAACGTCAAACGTTACGTTTTCGTAAGGTTCTTGTTTTTCACCATCAACTTCTTTCAAGATTACTTGTGGACGAGATACGCCCATTTCGAAACCTTCACGACGCATGTTTTCAATAAGTACTGAAAGGTGAAGTTCACCACGACCAGATACTTTGAAACGATCTGGACTGTCAGTATCTTCAACACGTAGTGCTACGTTGTGAATCAATTCGCGGTCAAGACGTTCACGAATATTACGTGAAGTTACGAATTTACCTTCTTTACCAGCAAACGGTGAGTTATTTACTTGGAAAGTCATAGACACTGTAGGTTCGTCTACAGAAAGCGCTGGAAGAGCTTCAACTGCTTTTGGATCACAGATTGTGTCAGAGATATGAAGTTCATCAATACCTGTTACACAAACGATATCACCAGCAGAAGCTGATTCTACGTCGATACGTTCTAAACCATGGTAACCCATGATTTTTAAGATACGGCCGTTACGTGTTTTACCGTCTTTGTCGATTACAGTTACAGGCGTGTTTAATTTCACTGAACCACGTTGAATACGACCAACACCGATAACACCAACGAAACTGTTATAGTCAAGTGAAGACACTTGCATTTGGAATGGACCATCAACGTCTACCGCTGGTGGTTCAACAATGTCTACGATTGTTTGGAACAATGGCGTCATGTCTTCAGCTAGTTCTTCTGGAGATGGACCAGCCACACCACGAAGACCTGAAGCATATACAACTGGGAAGTCTAACTGTTCGTCAGTACCACCAAGGTTGTCGAATAAATCGAATACTTGGTCAATTACCCAGTCTGGACGTGCACTTGGCTTATCCACTTTGTTGATAATTACGATTGGTTTCAAACCACGTGCGAACGCTTTTTGCGTTACGAAACGAGTTTGTGGCATTGGACCTTCTTGAGAGTCAACAAGAAGTAGTACACAGTCAACCATCGACATTACACGTTCAACTTCACCACCGAAGTCGGCGTGTCCCGGGGTGTCCACGATGTTGATACGGTATTCAGTATTTGTACGAGCATCAGTCCATTTAATTGCAGTGTTTTTTGCAAGAATGGTAATACCACGTTCGCTTTCAATAGCGCCCGAATCCATTACACGTTCGATCTCGCCTGCGCGATCGCCAAGAGCACCTGATTGTTGTAAAAGTTTGTCAACTAGAGTTGTTTTACCATGGTCGACGTGCGCGATGATGGCAATGTTACGGAGAGTTTTAATATCTGACATGTTAATTCGATACGCCTAAAGTTTGAGGGCAAATTATACAGAAAAAATATAGATTTTAGTAGTGACAGTTTATTGACAATGACAATTTTTTTGACGACTGACACGCTTTAGGTTTTGTAAAGCTGTGTAAACAGATTAGAATGGCGCCACCTAGCCTTAATTTTCAGTGCCGCATGTCTGATATCAATCAATCTCCCAACCCCAAAGATCAACTTGATTTAGTCTATGGACTTAATGATCGACCTAAACCACTTATCGCGTTTTTAGCAGCATTCCAACATCTATTGGCCATTATTGTCCCAATTGTGACACCTGGTTTGCTGATCTGTTTAGCACTTGGCGTGTCCAAAGAAGACACCAATATGATTCTTTCGATGTCATTGGTGATCTCAGGGATTGCAACGTTCTTGCAATGTAAAAAAGTGGGCCCTTTTGGTGCAGGTCTTCTCATTGTACAGGGCACAAGTTTCAACTTTATTGGACCTATTATTGGTATTGGCTCGGCAATGGTTGCAGCAGGGACACCTGTTGAAGCCGTGATGGCATCAATTTTTGGTGTAGTGATTGCTGGTTCGTTCATTGAAATGGGTGTTTCACGTATTTTACCTTGGGTAAAAAAACTCATCACACCTTTAGTCACCGGTATTGTCGTGTTATTGATTGGTCTTACCTTAATTAAAGAAGGCCTGATCAGCATGGGTGGTGGTTATCAAGCCATGGGGGATAAAACCTTTGCCAATGCAGACAATCTCATCATGTCATGTACAGTTTTGGCACTTATTATCTTACTGAATCGTGTACGTATTACATGGGTGAAAAGTTCTGCCATCTTAATTGCCTTAGTCGTGGGTTATATCCTTGCAGGCTTTATGGGTCATTTGAACTTCGATGGTTTAAAAGATGCGCCGCTTATTCAAGTCCCAACACCTATGCACTTTGGCTTAAGCTTTTCTTGGAGCCTTTTCATTCCAATGGCATTTATCTACCTAGTAACCTCTTTAGAGGCAATTGGTGATATTACTGCCACTTCTAAGCTTTCAAACCAAGCAGTAGATGGCCCTGAATGGATGAAGCGTATTAAAGGTGGTGTATTGGTCAATGGTGCAAATTCATTCCTTGCTGGTATCTTTAACACGTTCCCAAGCTCTGTATTTGCACAAAATAATGGGGTAATTCAGTTAACAGGTGTAGCTAGCCGTTATGTGGGTATTTGGATTGCAGCCTTACTGATCATCTTAGGTTTATTACCCGCTGTTGCTGGGGTTATTCAAGCTGTTCCGCAAGCCGTTTTAGGTGGCGCAGTTATGGTGATGTTTGGTGCTGTAGCAGCATCTGGCATCAATATTTTGTCAGGTGTTCATCTAGATCGTCGTGCCCTACTGATCATCGCTATTTCATTGGCACTAGGTCTAGGTGTTGCACAAGTACCACAAATTCTTGAACACCTTCCTGAATTGTTCCGTAATATCTTCAGTTCAGGCGTTGCAACTGGTGGTATTGCTGCCCTTATTTTGAATATTGTTCTTCCAGAAGTGAAGAAATAAGTTCATTTGTCTTTAACACTGCCTAGGCATTTGCCTGGGCAGTGTTTTTTGTGATGGAGAGATCAATGGATCTAACAAGCGAAGTCGTCATGCGACAAATCGATTTATTGAAAGGTCGGGTGCTCTTTATTAATGCACCGACAGATGACTTATTGAGTCAATTCACTGATGACATCACCGCTTCAATCTGGTGTTGGAATTTTAATGACTACCAATATTTTCAATCACAACAATCAAAAGTACATTTTGGTGTCGAATTTCCCGAGGGTGAATTTGATCAAGCTGTTATTTTTGTACCGAAATCAAAAGAATTACTCAATTACCTTTTACACAATGTTGCAAGTCATTTGAGTGCTGGCTCATCTATTTTTCTAGTCGGGGAGAAAAAAGGTGGCGTAGAACGTGCCGCTAAGCAAATGCAACCTTATGGCAAAACTTTAAAAATTGACAGTGCACGTCACTGTCAAATGTGGCAAACCCATTTAGAAAAGACCATTACTCCTAAACCATTAAGCGAATGGGTACAACAATATACCGTTGATACGCCAAATGGCGAATTAACCATTTGCGCATTGCCAGGTGTCTTTAGTCAGAATCGACTTGATGTCGGTACAGCAACTTTATTACCTTATTTGTCTAAAGTGACATCAGGTAAAATTGCCGACTTTGGCTGTGGCGCTGGGGTGATTAGTGCGTATTTAGCCAAACTCAATCCTAAAAATCGTATTTTTGCGATGGATGTCGATGCTTTTGCATTAACCTCTACACAAATGACGTTTGAGCAAAATCAGCTTGAACCTGAACAACTTGAGATTAAAGCAGTCACAGGCATTCAGGATGCTCCACTATTTTTACATGCCATTGTCAGCAATCCCCCCTTTCATCAAGGGATTCAAACAGACTACAATGCCAGCGAAAATCTCTGCAAGACCTCGCGCAGACACTTAAAGTCTGGGGGTGAACTGTGGATCGTTGCTAACCGATTCCTCAATTACCCAACATTAATTGAGCAAAATTTCGGTCAATGCACAATTAAAGCAGACCAACAAGGTTTTAAAGTTTTGTTTGCGAGCACGCAAAAAAATATTAAGGAATAATGATGAGCGAAACACAACAACCGACCCAGCTTAAACGTAAGCTGGGCGCTCGCCATCTCAATATGATTGCAATTGGTGGCTCAATCGGTACAGGTTTATTCCTTGCATCGGGTGCGACCATTGCCAACGCTGGCCCAGGCGGCGCCCTACTCGCATATTGCTTAATTGGTATCATGATTTACTTCTTGATGACCAGTTTAGGTGAGTTGGCGACACATAACCCTACTTCTGGTGCATTTTTTACCTATGGTACAAAGTATGTCGAAGGTGGCTTTGGCTTCGCATTGGGTTGGAACTATTGGTATAACTGGGCCATTACCGTTGCATTTGAATTGGTTGCAGTCCAATTCATTATGAAATTTTGGTTTCCAGACATTCCAGGTTTCTACTGGAGTGCGATATTCTTAGCAATTATTTTTGCCATTAACGCTTTAACCGTAAAAGGCTTTGGTGAAAGTGAGTTTTTATTCTCATTGGTTAAAGTCGTTGCGATTATTGCATTCATCATCATTGGTTTATTCATGATTGGTAAGATCATGCTTACTTCTGATGTCCCTGCATTTGCAAACTGGACCAAAGGTGAAGCACCATTTGTAGGTGGTCTCCAAGCATTGATTGGTGTGGCGATGATTGCAGGATTCTCTTTCCAAGGGACAGAGATGGTTGGTGTTGCTGCTGGTGAATCTAAAGATCCTAAGAAAACGATTCCTGTTGCGATTAAACAAATCTTCTGGCGTATTTTATTGTTCTATGTAGTGTGTATTTTCATCATTGGTACGCTCATTGCCTACGATGATCCACGTCTATTACAAGCTGCAGCGACAGACAACATTACCCTTTCACCTTTTACGCTCCTTTATGAAAAAGCAGGTTTTGCATTTGCTGCCAGCTTAATGAATGCCGTGATTCTCACTGCAATTCTATCAGCTGGTAACTCTGGCATGTATTCTTCTACACGTATGCTGTTTGATATGGCACGTAAAGGTAGCGCACCAAAATGGTTTGCACGCCTTGACCCCCGTGGCGTACCAATGAATGCACTGTATGCGACAACTGCTATTGCAGCGCTATGCTTCTTAACCACATTCTTAGGTGAGCAAGAAGTATTTAACTGGTTGCTCAACATGTCTGGTATGTGTGGCTTTATCGTTTGGTTAGGTATTGCAATTTCACATTACCGCTTCCGTAAAGGCTATTTAGCACAAGGTTATAAACTTGAAGACCTCGCATACAAAGCCAAGTTCTTCCCTTTCGCACCTTGGTTTGCATTCATTTTATGTGCCATTGTTGTCCTAGGTCAAAACTATCAAGCGGTTCAATCTGGTGACTGGATGGGAGTTTTATCTACCTATATCAGCCTTCCATTGTTCCTTGCGATCTGGCTTGGATATAAATGGAAAAATAAAACCAAATTAGTTGCGTATCAAGAAATGGATGTTAAACCCATGAATGTTGATCAAGACTAAATATTTAAAAAGCAGCTTTCGAGCTGCTTTTTTTATCCTAGAAATTTAATATTTTTATAAATTTACACGTCTGTAAATTCTTCAGCTCTCATTACAAAATTTCGATCATCAATGACGATTACTTGCTGACATATACCAGGCTGTTCGCGTTGCTGCTGAAACAGACCTGCAGACATTGCATCAAAACTATCAAAAAAACAAATCTCATGCTCATCCATAGAATAAATGAGCGAATGATTCCCCACCCCCTCTAAAGTATCGTAATACACAATAACAAAGCGTCCAGCTTCAACATGCTGCTGGATTTCTTGATAGCCCAAGACACCATTTACAGGAATATTTAATTCATTTGCTTCAAGATAACATTCAATTTCAGTTTGATGCTGTTCAGGATCATGTTCTGTAAAAAAATCCACATCAAGTCCAAGTTTTTTAAGGCCAACAGCAAGTGCAATTCCAAAGGTACCATCTTGATTATTATATCTACACAATTGGACTAAATCCGTAATATCAAGATCAACACCATAGTGATGAAAGATCATCCAAATTGCATAAATACCACCATTGGCTTCTAAATTTTGTAAATCTTCTGGGATATCAATGCTCATGAATACACTCAATTTTACTGAATATTACATTTTACTTATATTTAAGCATAAAAAAAGCGGCTCATCAGAGCCGCTTTTCTTTACCTAAGTAAAACTCAAATTATTGAGCTTGACCAGGTTGAGCCACTACAGTACGGCTACCAGAAATAGTCGCGAATACACGACGGTTCATAGCACGGCCTTCTTTAGTGTTGTTGTCAGCGATTGGTTGATCCCATGCAAAGCCTTGAGTAGAAAGACGAGCTGGATCTACGTTGTATTCGTTAACAAGTGAAGATTTAACAGAGTTAGCACGAGCAAGTGATAAACGTTCGTTTAGAGCACGTGGACCAGTGTTATCTGTGTGACCTTCGATGTTTGCTGTAGCGTTAGGGTATTCAACTAACTTTTCAGCAACTTTAGCGATTTCAGGTTTGTATTGATCTTTGATGTTTGATTTGTTTGTATCAAAGAACACACGAAGTTCCATGTTAAGGTCTTCAGTCAACTCTTGTGGAGCTGGAGCTACAGGAGCTACAGGAGCTACAGGAGCAACTTCAACTACAGGAGCAGCTGGTTTAAGGTGACCACCAAGAACTACGTTAAGACCAGCTAAAGCTGTATAGTTCCAGAAATCTTCGTCAATGTTGTAAGTAGCACGAGCTTCAGTACGTAGAGATAAAGCATCGTTTAAGCGCCAGAAAGCACCTAGACCAGCATTACCCAAAGTACCTTCTTCAGTAGTACCACGGTCAGTACCAGCACCACGAGCATTTACGTCGTCAAATTTGTATTTGTAGTGACCAGCACCTAACAATACATATGGCTTAACTTTGCTGTCGTAGTTTTTAGTGATCAAATCAGAAGTAGCATAGAAGTTACCATTGATTTGAGTTTGTTTGTACTCACCCCAATCAGTATCCACATCGCCTTTAACTTGGTTGTATTCAGCTTCGAAACCTAACCATGGAGTTAATTCAACACCAAGTGCTGCACCAACAAACAAGTCGTCTTGTAGCTCAGGACTTTCAGTTAAGTTACCGCGGCTGTTGTTGTGTTGAGAATCTTGGAAAGTGTAACCAAGCATTAATGGAGTAACAGTTACGCCTGCGTTTGCAGCTGCTAAAGGAGCAGCTACGAGCATTGCTAATGCAATACGACTCATTTTCATGGATTTATCCTCCAGAGATAACAATTGTTGTTCAAGCTCAAGCCGAAAAATTGGCTATCCTGAGATAGGCTTTCTTATACCCCAGTTTTTTTTTTAAGCTATTCACGCTGAATCATACAAACACTTTATTCTTTTTCCAAGTGCTTGATTAATCTAATCAAGTAAATTATTGACAAAATTACTTACAATTTCCGTTGTAATTCGGTAAATTTTCACTCAATTCTGAGCAGCGAATCGCCTATTGTCACTTGCTATTTTTATTTTAACAGCTTTATCAAAAATTGAGTAATAAAATTCTATACTCAAAATTCATAAAACGATCAAAGCATATTTATAACACTAGACAAAGAAAAATAATATTAAAATTAGGATTAAATAAATGTTTTATATAATAAAAAATGGTTTTACACTATTTGAGATCATTATTACCATTCTCATTATCGCCATCATTACAACAATTGCATTGCCTCACTTCCATAAAATGATGGCAGAACGAGAAATCAAGAAAGTTAAAGCAACAATTATCAGCTCAAGCCATTATGCACGTAACCATGCATCTCTATACCATGCAAACATTGTGATATGCCCAACGCCTGATCTAAAACAATGTCAATCCAGTCATTGGAATACAGGCTTTTTAATTTTTATCGATCAAAATAAGAATCGACAAGTTGATTCGAATGAAAAAATTTTATACCAAGAAGCACTCAACCTAAAATATGGTGATTTAAATTGGCGCGGAACGCTCAGCACTCCAAGTTTAACCTTTCAAGCTTTATCCGGTTTACCCATTGGTTCTAATGGGAGCTTTTATTATTGTTCTAAATCTGATCTTCCACATCAAAGAATCATTATGAGCAAGATGGCACACATACGAATCGAAAATCCATCGACATGCTAGAGAACCGATGCGTCTACGAACATCTTTGAATTTCACTTTATTCAAAGCTAATTTTGCCTATACTGCTTTGGATTTTGAAATTTTAAACAGAACAATGGAAGCATAAAAATGACAGAAATCGTAATTGTAAATGGTGCACGTACTGCAATGGGTGGTTTCCAAGGCAGCCTAGCATCTGTAACCGCACCTGAACTTGGTGCTGTAACAATCAAAGAAGCTGTAGCTCGCTCTGGTTTACAAGCAAATGATATTGAAGAAGTGATTATGGGCTGTGTTCTACCTGCTGGATTGAAGCAAGGTCCTGCACGCCAAGCTATGCGACAAGCTGGACTACCGGATAGTACAGGCGCAGTTACGATTAATAAGCTATGCGGTTCAGGTATGAAGGCCGTAATGCAAGCAGCAGATATGATTAAAGCCGGTTCTGCAAATTTCGTAGTTGCTGGTGGTATGGAATCTATGAGTAATGCACCTTATGTCCTCACTAAAGCACGTTCAGGTTATCGCATGGGCCATGGTGACGTTAAAGATCACATGTTCCTTGATGGATTAGAAGATGCTGAAACAGGCCGCCTAATGGGTTCATTTGCTCAAGACATGGCAAATACAAAAGGTTATACCCGTGAACAAATGGATGACTTTGCGATCCGTTCACTGAAACGTGCGCAAACTGCAATCAATGAAGGTTACTTTGCCGATGAAATCGTACCTGTTACAGTTTCAACTCGTAAAGGCGATGTGGTCATTGATAAAGATGAACAACCTTTTAACGCTAATTTAGAAAAAATCCCAACATTACGTCCCGCGTTTGCCAAAGATGGCACCATTACCGCGGCTAATGCCAGTTCAATTTCTGATGGGGCTTCTGCGTTGGTGCTTACTTCGGCAGAACAAGCAGCAAGCAAAGGTTTAAGTCCTTTAGCTAAAATCGTGGCTTATGCCTCAAACTCACAGCATCCATCAGAATTTACCATTGCGCCTGTTGGTGCCATTCAAAAAGTTTTAAATCAAACTGGTTGGTCTGTTGCGGATGTTGACCTGTGGGAAATCAATGAAGCTTTTGCCATGGTAACCATGTGTCCGATAGATGAATTCAAATTAGACCCAGAAAAAGTCAATATTCATGGCGGTGCTTGTGCACTAGGCCATCCTGTCGGCTCTACCGGTTCACGTATCATTTTGACTTTGATTCATGCACTGAAACGCACAGGTGGCAAACGTGGTATTGCAGCCCTATGCATTGGTGGTGGCGAAGCAACTGCTGTGGCGATTGAACTGCTTTAATTTACTGTTTTAATTCTCCCTCCCTCGGGGAGAGAGCTAGAGAGAGGGGCTTTTACTCCCCTTCCTATAGAATTTTAAATCCCTCTTTTGAGGGATTTTTTTACTTACATTTTTTAATTGTTGCATCATTTAAAGTTAAGCAAAGCATCCTAATATTTAAAGTTATACATAACAAAAAATGGATATTTACTATGCAGCTAAATCACTACTTGAATTTTCAAGGCAATACCGAGGCAGCCTTTAATTTTTATCGTTCTGTATTTTGTGGAGAATTCCTCAATATGATGCGTTATGGTGATATGCCTGCCGAGGAAGGCATTTCACTATCCGATGCAGATCAGCAAAAGATTATGCATATTTCCCTGCCAATCAATGAATTTACCGTGCTGATGGCCTCAGATGTCAACGAACAATTTTGTGCACAAACCAACCAACCCTTTACAGTAGGTAGCAATCATTATATTTCGATTAATTTAGAAAGCAGTGAACAAGCTGAAGCCAAACGATTGTTTGATGCATTGTCCAAAGGTGGCTCTATAGAAATGCCTCTCGAAAAGACCTTTTGGGGTGCACTCTATGGCGCATTTACCGATCAGTTCGGTATTAAATGGATGGTCAATTGCCAGCTTGAAAACGAATAATCACTCATTAAAAGTATTTCGATCAATAAAAAAGCCTCCGAACGGAGGCTTTTTCAATCAATCACGGCACTTAAGCACCTGTTTGATAATGTGCTTGCGGCACCGCAGTTGAAGCTTGGTAAGGATTCGTAAAATCACCTAAACCTGCAGCAGCTTCAGTAATATCCTTGCCTTCTTTAACCACAAAACTATCAAAACCTGAACGTTTCATGTAATTCAACACATCTTTAAAGACATCACCTGTTGCACGAAGTTCACCTTGGAAACCTTGGCGACGTAACAATGCAGCAAATGAATAGCCACGACCATCATTAAAGCCTGCAAAATCGATGAAAATTGTATCTAGCTGATCTAATGGAAATTGATGATCTTCAGGAGATGCATCAACTGTAACGAATAAACCTTTTTTACCGCTAATATTCGCCAATTGATCTAATTGCTCAACGGTTAAGACTACATCACCTTGTGGCAACACACCATCTTCACCAATCACTTGATAGGTATTATTAGTAACAGAGCCATCTTTAGTGAGGACTTGAAGTGCGGTATTAAGCATATGCACGCTCCTTAAATGGTTGAATACCAACACGGCGGTAAGTATCAATAAACTCTTCACCTTCAGTACGAAGATCAAGATAAGTATTTAAAATTTCATCAATAATATCTGGTACAACGTCAGCCGCAAATGATGGGCCAAGAATATCGCCAATTGAAGCATCATGATCCGCATTACCACCTAAGGTAATTTGGTAGAATTCAGCGCCTTTTTTATCTACACCTAAAATACCAATGTTACCTACATGGTGGTGACCACAAGCATTCATACAACCTGAAATATTCAAGTCGATTTTGCCAAGGTTATAAATGGTATCGAGATCGTCAAAACGACGTGAAATCGCTTCAGAAATTGGAATTGATTTCGCATTTGCCAATGAACAGAAATCACCACCTGGGCAGCAAATAATGTCTGTTAAGAAGCCAATGTGTGCACGTGCCAAATTGTGTTGATCAAGGATTTTCCACAATTCGAATAAATCTTTTTGCGGTACATCAACAAGTGCAATATTTTGTTCATGCGTCGTACGGAACTCACCAAAAGTATATTTATCAGCAAGATCTGCAATCAAATTCATTTCTTCAACAGTCATATCACCCGGTGCAATACCCGCACGTTTCAGTGAAATGGTCACAATACGATAGCCTTTAACTTTATGCGCATTGGTGTTGATATTGAACCATTGTTTGAATTTTGGCTCAGCTGCAAATTGTTCACCAAAGTCTTCATCTGCATAGTCTTGATAATCAAATGGTGTGAAGTTCTCATCCATTTTTTTCAAGGTGTCTGCATCAACTTTTAAAGTCTTGATGGTGTGTGCAAATTCAGCTTCAACTTTTTCAGCAAATACAGCTGGTGTCAGTGCTTTCACTAAAATTTTGATACGCGCTTTATATTTATTGTCACGACGACCATGCAAGTTATAGACACGAAGAACGGCTTCTAGGTATGCAATAAGGTCTTCACGTGGCAAGAAATCACGAATAAAGCTACCAATGACAGGTGTGCGGCCTAAACCACCACCGACTTTAATTTTGTAGCCGATCTCACCTGCTTCATTTTTCACGATATACACACCGATATCATGGAAAGATGTTGCAGCACGGTCAGTTTCTTCAAGTGCAGACACTGCAATTTTGAACTTACGAGGCAAGAATGCAAATTCAGGATGGAATGTTGACCATTGACGAATCAATTCACACGTTGGGCGTGGGTCAGCAATTTCACCTGCAACCACACCTGCATATTGGTCAGTCGTGGTATTTCGAATACAGTTCCCTGAGGTTTGAATCGCATGCATTTGAACAGATGCAAGCTCTTGCAACATGTCAGGTACGTTTTCTAGTGCAGGCCAGTTGAACTGAATGTTTTGACGTGTTGAAACGTGCGCATAACCACGGTCGTAGTCTTGAGCAAGTTGTGCAATTTTACGTAATTGTTTTGAGTTCATTAGACCATAAGGCACAGCAACACGCAGCATTGGCGCATAACGTTGTACATAAAGGCCATTTTGAAGACGCAGTGGACGGTACTCATCTTCCGTCAATTTGCCTGCTAAATAACGTTCCGTTTGATCACGGAACTGTGCAACACGTTCATTAACCAGTTGCTGGTCAAAATCAGTATATAAATACATGGCGTACAGCTAGTAATTTCTATTATAACGGTGCACAGCATAACGAGATTTGATCTATCAAGAAAATGCGTTTTTTACATATTTAATAGCGATTTTATTGATAAGACAATCGTAATTTCACTGATATAGCGGATTGCAGACACTCATTTCATCTATTGCTCTATATTGATTATTTTTATCATTGCTTAGCACATTTACTCATATACAGTTACATAAAAAAAAGCCCGACGAATCGGACTTTCTTTTTCTTGGTTTTTTAAAGCCAATTATTTTTTATCTGGTAAAGCATAGGCCACTAAATAGTCACCCATTTTAGTACCAAATGAACCATGTCCACCGGCCATAATCACAACATATTGCTTACCATTCACTTCATAAGTCATAGGTGTCGCTTGACCACCTGCAGGTAAACGCCCTTCCCACAAAGTATCGCCATTGGTTACATTGATTGCGCGCATATAGTTATCTTGCGTACCACCAACAAACATCACATTACCCGCAGTCGAAATTGAACCACCAAGACCAGGAACACCAATTTTTACTGCTGGAAGTTGGAATAAATTTGGAAGACTGTCGCGAATCGTCCCGATACGTTTTTTCCAAACAACTTCATGGGTATTTAAATCAACACCTGCAGTAAAGCCCCAAGATGGTTGTTTACAAGGTAGACCAAGTGGTGACAAGAAGGCTTTAATTTCTACACCATAAGGTACACCATACATCGGTTGAACGCCTTGTTCAGTACCTGCACCTTTCGCTGTTTGCGCGCGGTTCGGATCTGTAGGAATCAACTTAGTCACAAATGGCAAGCCAATTGGGTTCATCACAGCCACTTGACGGTCTTGGTTGACCGACATCCCCCCCCATTCAAATACACCCAAGTTACCTGGGAATACTAAAGTACCGTTTTCTGAAGGTGGAGTGTAAATGCCATCATAGTTCAATGATTTGAAGTAAACACGACACATCAACTGGTCAAACATGGTTGCGCCCCACATTTGTTTATCCGTCAACTTATCTTTTGGTGCTAAATCAAAATCTGAGAAGGGTTGAGTTGCTGAGTAGCGCTCACCTTTGGTTTGTGGACCACGTTTCACAGTTTGTGGCACAGGTTTCTCAGTGATTGGAACAATTGCTTTACCTGTACGACGGTCGAGTACGAACGCGTTACCAGTTTTAGTCAAGACATAAATCGCAGGTACTGTATTTCCTGATTTATCTTTGATATCCGCCAATGAAGGTTGCGATGGTACGTCCATATCCCACAAATCATGATGGGTTGTTTGGAAGTTCCAAATCAATTTACCTGTCGATGCATTTAATGCCAACATTGAGTTCGCATAACGCTCATCAAGTTCAGTCCGATGACCACCATAAATATCTGGTGTGCCTACCCCTGTTGGTACATAAACAATATCGAGTTTTTCGTCATAAGCCAAAGGTGCCCATGCATTCGGAGAGGCTACAGAGAATTTTTGACCTTCGCCCGGCATGGCATTTGGATCTTGCGCACCAGTATCAAAAATCCACAACAATTCACCTGTGTTGACATCGTAACCACGAATAACACCTGATGGTTCTTTAGTCGAGAAGTTATCTGTAGTTGAACCGCCAATCACAATGGTTGTGCCAGTTACAACTGGAGGTGAAGTTGGAATATAACCACCTGGATACGGATAAGGCATATCTTTTTGTAGATCGACCTGACCATTATGACCAAAGTCAGTACATGCTTTACCTGTATCTGCATTCACCGCAACCAAACGACCATCGTTCACTGGTAAGATCACTTTACGTGGACATTCTGTTGAGCTTGAACGTTTGTTGACTAAACTTTTTGCAAATTGAGTCGTGTTCGCTGCATCAAAATAAGATACGCCACGACAAGTTAAATGTTGATAGGTATTATCCGCTTTAAGCTTAGGATCAAATACCCATTTTTCTTTGCCTGTCGCAGGATCAAGCGCAATTAAACGTTGATGTGTTGTACACATAAACATGTTGTTGCCAACTTTAATTGGCGTCACCTGATTGGTAGTTTCACCTGAGTCATTTTCTGTTGGCATTTCACCAGTACGGAAAGTCCAGGCAACTTCCAAATCTTTCACGTTGTCGCTATTGATTTGAGTCAATGGTGAATAACGTACCCCACCCTGAGTACGACCATAGGCAGGCCAATCTTCAGGAGCAACCCCCTCAATTGCCGCAGCAGCTTGAGGCTGAGTATTTTTAATTTCACCATGTATTTCTTGTGGATCATTAAAAATAGAATAAATCATCACCACAATGGCAATAGCTAAAGTACTTGATAAAGCAATTTTGCTGGTTTTACTGTCCAACATGCCACGAGTGACTGCTGGAATTAACAACCAAAGGCCCAGTAAACCTAAAATATCAAAACGTGGTGCAAGTGCCCAGAAGTCTGAACCGACTTCCCAAAGTCCCCAAATGATCGTACCAATCATCAATATGGCATAAATATATAGGGAAGAGCTTTGATTTTTTCTTAAGAATACAGCTGATGCAAACATCAACAGACCAGCAATGATGTAGTACCAAGACCCACCAAGGACTGCCAGCCAGATACCACCAAAAAGAAGAACAAGACCGAATATTGCCATCACAACGACGGTAAATGTTCGCATTCCTGTTCCAGTAGATGGATTACTCATGTTGACCACCTCTATTATCGAATGTTTTACAATGCGTATAAATAAGCTCATACGCATCACCTTGATCTGTCGCAAAAAGAAGCTGTTAAAAAAACAATTCGATATAGAGTATTTTTTTATCCTAATGCACTAGATTGAATTGCTTTTATAAAAACTTTTTTTACGCAAAAATTAAAATGCTGTTTGGAACTTCAGACCGCCCACCCAAGCATTTTCACCATTTTTATATGCACCAACATGACGAACATATTGCACATTTGGACGAATGGTTAACCAGTTTGTTGCATGGATGCCGTAATAAATTTCGGCATCGTATTCTTCACTACGACCATCATTGAGGTCATCATTGATGCTAATACGGGCAAGACCTACTGCGATTTCATCTTTGGGACGCGCATCGAATGCGCCTTTGTAGACCAAGCCAATATTTTGCATATCGCTTACATTATTGGTTTTAGTATCGTGCACGGTGGCATTGATAAACCCAGTTAAGCCACGTGATGTGTCTTCTTGATGTGCAGTTAATTGTTGTTTCGCAACGACCCAGCCACCTTGATGATGATCTTTTTCTTTGTTTGTGTTAGCAACTACATCTGCGTCAGCAGTGATGTAGTAATAACCAGCACGGTATTCACCTGGTAATTTTTGTTCGCCTACTTTGGGTGTCCATACCACTTCAGCAGGTATAATCGCACCTTTAGAACCATCAGTACTCAGATTAAAACCTTTACTGCGTTTTAAGTTTTCAGGGTTGTATTCATACACACCTGTTTGTACATAAACTTCTGGGTTTAGGTTGTATTTAACACGAGCCGCCCATTGTGAAACTGGCCAGTTGTACCATTGGTCGCCCACCCAGTTACCTACTTGTGAGCCACATAGAGCTAAGTTCTGAAAATCACAATCGAAACTGTTGAAATCCTCACCTTCACCAAAACGACCGACTTTAATATCTAATTTTTGGTCTAAGAATTTTTTCTTGATCCAAAAGTCTGTTAAACGCCAAGTTTGACCGCGACCCCATACCTCTTGTGCTGAGCTTAAATGTCCATTTTCAACACCTGTAGATTGACCATTTAAAGCACCAGAGGTTTGAGAGAGAGATCGACCATTACGCTCTGTAATGTTAATTTGCGCTTCGGTATCCTTCCAGCCTGCTATCTCTTCTAAGTCTAAGTGAGCACCTATAACAAATTGATCTGCATATTCAGTGCCATGACTTGAGGCATATTTTGAATCGAGCAAAGTGGCTAATTCACCACCGTAGCCAAAATTAAAATCATAACCTTTATTTTGCAATTCAGTTCTTTTTCCATTCCAATCACCAAGCATCCATTGGCTTTCAGCACTAAAGGCTGAGTTTCCAGCAGCAAAAGTCATACTTGATACGATTGAAGTTAGGGCGGCTGCAACTACGGTAAATTTGGGAGAGAAGCACATATAGCAGACCTACTTATTTATAGATATTTTGTATATATTACACCTATTTTTTGTAGCTTTGTTTAACTTTTTTATTTTGATTTAATTTACCTCTTGGTAAAAATAGCCAAGTTATTAAAAACATTCTGTATTTTTTACCATTTTCCTTCGCCTATTTTTTGCCCCACATGCAAATAACGATTTTGTGAGCGAGAAAACTTTATTGGACAAGCTAATTGACGTTCTGTCTGTGCCGAATTTGTATCCAAAGGAACATCGACCGTCCAATCCCGTTGCAATGCCAACGCTGAATCTAATGCTTCATCTAAATGAAGTACCGGTTCAACACAGACATCTGTATTTTCAAATAAGCTTAGCCAATGATGTAAATCCTGTTGGATGATTTTTTCCTGAATTGCCATTTTGACTTGTTTACGATCATCTGCATCAAATGAAGCGCCTTTTTCAAGCAATATTGGAAGTTCTAAAAGCTGTGCCAAACCCGAAGTAAATTGTGGCTCTAAACTACCAATGGATAGATAACGTGCATCTTTTGTTTGGTAATAATCATAAAAACTGCCACCATTTAAATAAGATTGCTCTGGCGCAGCGGCAACACTTGCGGCCAAAACACCTGAAGCTGCCATATTATTGAGACTGACTACACAATCAGTCATGGAAATATCGATAAATTGCCCCTGCCCGCTGCGTGCACGTTCATAAACTGCCGCAAGAATAGCAATGACAGCATGTAATGAACCACCCGCCACATCCGCAATTTGCACGCCTAAAGCTGGCGGTCCACCGTCAATACGCCCACTGTGTCCTGATATACCAGATAATGCGAGATAATTTATATCGTGTCCGGCCTTATCTTTATATGGGCCACTTTGACCATAACCTGTAATGGAACAATAAATCAGTCGCGGATTGATCTCACTTAAAGTGTCATAACCCAGTCCTAAACGCTGCATCACACCGGGACGGAATTGTTCTAAGACAATGTCGTAATCAGAAATTTTTGATTTAATCAGTTCTACATTTTCAGAAAGTTTTAAATCGAGTGCGATGGATTGCTTGTTGCGATTGAGATAACTATGCGAAGTCGCCTGTCCATTGGCATAAGGTGGCATCATTCGAATAAGGTCTGGACGCGTCGGTGATTCAATATGCACAACATCTGCGCCCATGTCCGCCAGATACATGGTGGCAAAAGGCCCTGGCAAAAGTGTAGAAAAATCGAGAACTTTCAATCCTTTTAAAGCTGCTTCCATTGGAGTTTTTACTCTATTTGTGTTGATTTTTCATTCATGTTAGAAATATAAAAAGATTAAAACAATGTCATGTTCAGCCATTTACCTTGATAGTTTCGGCAATTTACCATGTAAAAATGGCAAAACCGCTGTTGTAAATTGCCATGATTTCATTTTTTAGCGTCATTTAGGTCAAGCATTAGTGAACATTAAAGAGACTGAAGGATTAAACATGAGTCGTGATACGATCAGTATCCATTTCGTCAATGCAGCCTTAACAGGTGTAAAACGTCTCGGCATGGATGTCGAAACTTTATTGTCTCATGTTGGTATTGAAGCCGAACTTCTACGCCAACCCAAAGCACGTATTTCTCCAGAACAATACACACGTTTTATTAAAATGTTGTGGATGGTGACTCAGGACGAACACGTTGGTTTTGATATTCAACCACGTCGTTTAGGCACTTTTGCCATCATGTGCCAATTGATCATTCATGCGAAGACCCTTGGTGACGCGCTTGAACTTTCATCACAGTTCTATAAATTGTTTGGCGATGAATGGTCTGTAACTTTAGAACGTGATAAGCATGAAGCACGTCTAGTACCACAAATTCCAAAAACCATGGACCCAGATCATTTTATTACTGAAAGTATGCTCATGATTTGGCATGGTTTAGCATCATGGTTAATTGAACGTCGTCTACCTTTAGAACGTGTTCATTTTGGTTATGCTCGCCCTGAACATGCAGATGAATACGATGCGCTATTCTTTGCACCCGTAATGCAATTTGATGCACCGCGTACCGAAATTACCTTTGCTGCTGATTATCTCGACCTGCCAATTCGTCAAAACGAAGAAACTTTGGAAGAGTTCTTAAAAGCAGCGCCAGCTCAGTTACTTGTTAAGTTTAAAAATACCAATTCTTTAACTTCACGTATCCGTGACGTGTTGAAGAGCCAAATTGGTGAAGAAATGCCAACGCTTAACGATGTGGCATCTATGCTGTATTTATCTCCACAAACCTTACGCCGCCGCTTGGCTGCCGAAGGTAAGAGCTATCAAGGCGTGAAAGATGCCCTACGTCGTGATGCTGCAATTCACTTGTTGTTAAATCCAGATTTAACACTTGAAGATGTCGCGCAACAAGTTGGCTTTAGTGAAACCAGTACATTCCACCGTGCATTTAAAAAATGGACAGGTGTGACACCAGGCCTATACCGCCAACTGCACGGCTATCACTAAGCTGCTGTTAATTTAAAATATAAAATGTAAAACCTGATTTCGATCAGGTTTTTTTATTGGGAAAAATCCGCGCGTTCTCTTTGACAAAGCACTGGATCCACTGAGGTAATCACTCGTTTTCCATTCTGAATCCGATGCATCTCTGCTTTGGTGACTTGAAAGTTTCGATCATATTCACAAGCTAACCCGCCCGTTCCTTCATCTGATGGGTGAATACCGTAAATCATATAGATATAAAAACTGATCATGATGACAAAACCCAAACACACGGTCAGCACAATCCAAGCTGCTACTTTCAACATTTTTTTCGCGCAATTTTGCATGATTTCTTTATTTGCGATATGTGTTCCAAATGATTACAACATGTTTATAAGCGCATTGGTCGATTTGGAAGCTAAATCATTCTAATAAAAAACACATTGTATCGATTCCATTTTGCTTGATTCTCTTAAAAATAGTTGACCAAAAAGCTCAAATGATCTGATCCGTTCTTGTCATTGCACTCTTGTAATTAATCCGTACACTCAAAAAACCAATAAAAATTTAAATGCATATAGGGACAGGATTATGAGCGAGGCTTACATCATTGACGCCATTCGCACACCGCGCGGCAAAGGGAAAAAAGACGGTTCACTGCATCAAGTGAAACCGATCAGCTTATTGACAGGGTTACTCAACGAATTACAAAGCCGTCACCAGTTTGACACGTCCGCAGTGGATGACATTGTTTTGGGCTGTGTCACCCCGATTGGTGATCAAGGTGCAGATATTGCTAAAACTGCCGCGATTGCAGCAGGTTGGGACAATGATGTGGCTGGCGTTCAAATTAACCGCTTTTGTGCATCAGGTTTAGAAGCAGTCAACTTAGCGGCACAAAAAGTCCGTTCAGGCTGGGAAGATTTAATCGTCGCTGGTGGTGTTGAATCGATGTCACGTGTACCGATGGGTTCAGATGGCGGCCCGTGGGCACTTGATCCTGAGACCAACATGGCTTGTGATTTTATTCCGCAAGGGATTGGTGCAGATTTGATTGCAACAATTGACGGTTATTCACGTGCGGATGTCGATGCTTTTGCTGCAGATTCGCAACAAAAAGCCGCAGCAGCACAGGCCAATGGCTATTTTGATCAATCCGTCGTTCCAGTCACAGATAAAGCTGGCGTCACAATTTTAGCCAAAGATGAATTTATTAAACCCACCACAACAGCAGAAGGCTTAAGCAAGCTGAATCCTAGCTTCGCCATGATGGGGCAAATGGGCTTTGATGCGATTGCTTTGCAAAAATATCCAGAAGTCGGTGCAGTCAATCATGTACATCATGCAGGAAACTCATCAGGCATTGTAGATGGTGCTGCTGTCGTTCTACTGGCGTCTGAAAAAGCCGTGAAAGAACAAGGTTTGAAACCACGTGCCAAAGTTTTAGCTACAGCACTGGTAGGTACAGATCCAACCATCATGCTGACTGGGCCTGCACCAGCCGCACGTAAAGCTTTAGCCAAAGCAGGCCTAACAATTGATGATATTGATTTATTTGAAGTGAATGAAGCCTTTGCAGCTGTAGTGATGCGTTTTATTACCGAACTCAAAGTTGACCCTGCCAAAGTCAATGTGAATGGCGGTGCTATTGCATTAGGTCATCCGCTGGGTGCAACAGGTGCGATGATTTTAGGCACCTTGCTCGATGAATTGGAGCGTCAAGGTAAAAAACGCGGTTTAGCCACACTCTGTGTGGGCGGTGGTATGGGCATCGCAACGATTATTGAGTTGGTATAAGGAGAATAAAAATGAGCGCAATTCAGTTTGAAAAAAATGCCGACAACATCGTCATTCTAACCTTAGACTCACCCAATCAATCTGCCAATACCATGAACGCAGATTTCCGTACTGCCCTAAGCGATACCGTTGAAAAGCTTCAGGCAGATACAGAGATTGCAGGCATTATTTTCCGTTCTGCCAAAAAAACCTTTTTTGCTGGCGGTGATTTAGACGAGCTAATTCAAGCTACACCTGAACATGCGACTGAATTCTTCAATATGATTGAAGAGATGAAAGCCAAACTACGTTATATCGAAACCCGTGGCATTCCTGTGGCAGCAGCACTAAATGGCACAGCACTCGGGGGTGGTTGGGAACTCGCACTCGGCTGTCATTATCGTGTTGCGTTAAACGATGAAAAAAGTAAGTTTGGTTTACCTGAAGTGACGTTAGGCTTATTACCGGGCGGCGGCGGCGTGGTACGCATGACTCGCTTACTCGGTCTGCAAAATGCCTTTCCTTTCCTGATGGAAGGCAAACAATTTGGAGTAGAAAAAGCCAAATCACTTGGACTGATTCATGACACAGCAGAGTCTGAACAAGAACTGCTGGACAAAGCCACTGCTTGGGTCAAGGCCAATCCAAAATCACAGCAGCCTTTTGATGTGAAAGGCTTTAAAATTCCAGGTGGCACACCGTCCACGCCAGCTGTAGCACAAATGTTAGCGATTGCTCCTGCCATGCTGCGTGATAAAACCAAAGGCTGCTACCCTGCGCCTGAGGCAATTATGGCAGCCGCTGTTGAAGGTGCTCAGGTCGATGTCGATACAGCATTAACAATTGAGTCCCGTTACTTCACCTATTTGGCGACAGGTCAAATTTCTAAGAACATGATCGGTACTTTTTGGCATGGACTAAACGCCATTAAATCAGGTGCAAGTCGACCAAAAGACATTGCAAAATGGCAAGCCAGCAAAGTTGGGATTTTAGGTGCAGGTATGATGGGCGCTGGTATCGCCTATGCGACAGCATCTAAAGGGATTGCTGTAGTACTCAAAGATGTCAGCATTGAAAATGCTGAAAAAGGCAAAGCCTATAGCCAAAAATTGCTAGATAAAAAAGTTTCGCAAGGCCGTTTAAGTACAGATAAGCGCGATCAAATATTAGCGCTGATTCATTCAACCGCCGACGCCGTAGATCTACAAGGCTGTGACTTGATTATTGAAGCCGTCTTTGAAAACCCTGAGCTTAAAGCCAAAGTCACTCAAGAGGCTGAAACTCATCTTAACGACAACGGCATATTCGCATCGAATACCTCAACTCTACCGATTTCAGGTTTAGCGCAAGCCTCTCACGATCAAACGAAATTCATCGGTCTGCATTTCTTCAGTCCTGTTGATAAAATGCAATTGGTCGAAATCATAAAAGGTAAAAACACGTCCGCTGAAACCTTGGCCAAAGCCTATGACTTTGTGCAGCAAATTGGCAAAACGCCAATTGTGGTGAATGACAGCCGTGGTTTCTTTACCAGTCGTGTATTCGGCACCTTTGTACAAGAAGGCTTACGCATGTTGGCAGAAGGGGTTCATCCTGCTCGTATTGAAATGGCAGCCCTCAAAGCAGGTATGCCGGTGGGTCCTTTGGCTATTCAAGATGAAGTCTCTCTCACCTTGTCTGAGCATGTTGCTGCTGAAACTCGTAAAGCACTGCAAGCCGAAGGCAAAGATTTACCACGCTCTGGCGCAGATGAAGTCATTCAAACCATGATTCATGACTTAGGACGCAAAGGTAAAGCAGCAGGCGCTGGTTTTTATGACTACCCTGAAGGTGGCAAAAAACACCTGTGGGAGGGTTTAAACCGCTGGCAGAAACAGGTGGATATTTCTGAACAGGAAATGATTGATCGCTTCCTGTTTGTGCAGTCACTCGATACATTACGCTGTTTGGAAGAAGGCGTTTTAGAATCCACCATTGATGGTAATGTGGGTTCAATTTTTGGTATTGGCTTTGCCCCATGGACTGGCGGTGCTCTGCAATTTTTAAATCAATACGGTTTAGAAAAAGCGCTGCTGCGTGCCCAAAAACTCGAGACACAATATGGTGAACGCTTTAAGGCACCACAACTGCTGAAAGATAAAATTGCCCGCGGCGAGAAAATTTGATTTTTTAAGCGATTAAAGGAGCTTCGGCTCCTTTTTTATGTTCATAATGCCCTGACCACACATTGATATCGATTTCGAATATATTTCACTCAGTGAAACGCAAAATATATGTTATAAAGTAACATCAATTAAGCATTCACTTTATCCAATTGAGTACGTTGTTATGACAGATCATTCATCTCCTGAAAAATCGCCTTGGGGCTGGAAAGCACTGATTATCTTTTGTATTTTAGGTGGTCTGTTTATGTTGATTTTCTGGCTCGCTATTTCAAATGAACCAGACTATATGCCAAGTCAGCAAAACAAACAAAATACCCAACAGCATGCATTCAAAAATGCACCTGTTATGTCTGAAGAAGCGATGCAAAAAGCACAGGCCGATAAAGTTACACGAGAAGCATCTACAGCAACTGCTAGCGAAATGCACATGACTGAAGAACAACATGCGCATATGGATGATACGGGTGCAGAGCCGACTTCTGGCAATACACACGGTCACTAATATCTAAGCATTCATAGATCAATATTAAAAAGCGCTTCAACTAAGAGGCGCTTTTTTTATTAATCAAATAAAGTAGATTTCTTAGTTTAGAGACATCCGCATATCAATATGTGGAATACCACAATCTAAATATTCTTCACCTTCAAGCACAAAACCCAAATTGGCATAAAAATCGATGGCATGAACTTGAGCAGAAAGGTTTAAAAATTCACGATGCTCTTGCTGTGCATATTGAATGATGTACTGCATTAAAATACGACCAACCCCTTGCCCACGATGCGTAGCTAATACGGCAACTCGTCCAATACTATTGTTCCTTAGGAGGCGAGCTGTCGCTATCACAATGGTTTCATCACGCACGACAAAATGAACTGAAACAGCATCTTCAGCATCCCATTCATCTTTAGCTGCAATGTGCTGCTCTTGAATAAACACCTGTTCACGAACTGGCATAGCGTCATGCCTTAACATTTGCCACGTTCCATGTTCAATTTGCATTGAGCTCATTTCATTTCCTTAGCATTTACAGCCAATATCTTGTTGATCCCACTGATCATTCAATAGCAATTCCAAGGAATGCTTTTTAATGCCATACATTTCTTTCAGTGCTTTAATTTGTGCCAATACGGCTGCATCTGGCTGTTGATAATCTTGGCGTTTGGTCGCCAAAATCATTTTATTTTTACTGGTATAGGACTTACGCACTATTATTTATAGATTCTCTGTGGTAGCAGATGATTTTTATCGAGAATAAAGTCATCAATGAAGTTTTTGATAACTGGTCTAAATAATTTCTTCTGCCAACGATATACATTTTC
>NZ_VPDH01000033.1:0-41241 GCF_013417785.1 Acinetobacter sp. YH12227
TGATGCCATTTTTCTTTATACTGTCACTGAGGCAGGTTGGACATTTGATTTCTAGAGTTATTTGCATTTCTCTATTTTATCAAAATTCAACCTGCTTTTTTTCAGCATACTTTTTGAAACACCACCTGGATTTGAAGTCGTCGCATTAATCACACAAAAAGAATTACTATTTAAAAAAGTCAGGACACGGTTGCTGGTTGTTCCATCTCTGACTGGTTGAAACTTAATGGCATGATATTCAAAGTTATTTAGAGCTGCAGCAGGTTGGATATCACTGATTACCATGTCATGCAGTAATTGATAACGTTTGGAAATAAATTCACCGCTGCAGGTTTTGCTTGAACTATTGTGTTCAGCATATTTTAGTTCTTCGTTCAGTGAACTGACTGAATTTTCACTGGTTTTATGAATGGAAATTTGTGGTAAATCACAATTACTATTACCGAGAGCAGAGTTTCCTTGAATCCACTCTCCTGTGAATTTATCCGCTACAGTTGTTGGCGTTGGCGTTGGCGTTGGCGTTGGCGTTGGCGTTGGCGTTGGTGTTGGTGTTGGTGTTGGTGTTGGTGTTGGTGTTGGTGTTGGTGTTGGTGTTGGTGTTGGTGTTGGTGTTGGTGTTGGTGTTGGTGTCGGTGTCGGTGTCGGTGTCGGTGTCGGTGTCGGTGTCGGTGTCGGTGTCGGCGTTGGTGATGGGCCATCATTATTGGAGCCGCCACAGCCGACCAAAGTACTAAATACAGCAGTAATAATGCTGATTTTATTGATGTTATTCATGACTAGTGCTCGATAAAAGAAATTGTTATGCACAGCTATTTTTGATGTTTGCTTTTTTTCAGAAATGATTTATTGCACAAGGTGAGATTCAATCCAGCCATTGCCGTATTCTGTAGTGACTTCGATTAGACCAGTTTTGGTCGCATTCCCAGCAAAAATAATATCCGCACTTTTTGACAGTTTGTTCAAAACTACCCCAGATTTATCGGCACTTTGATAAAGCGGAAGATTATTTATTTTCGGGCGAAGTTGTTGGCCTACGGTGAAACTAGAATTTGTATAATTTGACGTGTTATTCGTTCGACTACCTGTCCATTCACGGGCTGTATTTGAAACCTCTTTTGAAGTTTCATTAAATTGGCTCAGGGTGCTGCGTAAATCACGCATGGTATCTGCAAAGCCAGCATTAGTCTGAATGCAAATCAAAGAGAGACTACTTGCTAGTATTAAGTAACTAATTTTCATTAACTTTCTCCTTTGTTGAGTTATCTAGCGCTATTTTTATAGGGGCTGATAACATCCACTGTGTTTAAATAATTTTAAAATGCGAAAATTTAGCATTTTTAAAATAGATCATTTATACTTCAGTTGTAAAGAGGGTGGAGATAGTGAGATGAACTTAGAAAGCCAGTATAAGAATATTCAGCATAGTCAAATTTGGTATCAATCTTTACCAACGGAATGGCAAGACTGGTTGACTGAAAACATTGATAACGGTTGTAATACAGAAAAAATAAGTGAAATTTTACAAGCACATGGATTTAGTCCAGTTAGCTATACAGATACTTTTGCTCCAATAGAGCAATTACCAGTGCATCTGCAAAATGTATTATTAGATGACTGCTTGAATGGTTTAAATACTGCAGAAATATTAGAAAAAAATAAGCAAGAAAATATTTCAAATCATTTGATCATTCATTTTTTAAAGCAAATAAACAATAACGTTATTTTTAAAAGATTGAAAAAAGTAACACAGCAACAAAACAAAGAGCGTTGGTTGTTGAGTGTAATAGGACAACTTAAAACATTGAACGCAACAACCACAAATCATATCGAGCGTATCGAAACACCAAATTTCAAAACATTTATTCAAGATTTTTATAGCCAAATGCAACCTGTAATCTTACAAGGTGGTATAGATCATTGGCCAGCACTGAGTAAATGGTCACCTGACTATTTTTCACAAACTTTCAAAAATGAACTTGTAGAAGTTCAGATGGACAGAACACGACATCAAGACTTTGAAAAAAAGTCGGTACAACTTAAGCGGATTATTTTGATGCAAGATTTTGTTGAAAAAATAAAATTGTCTGAACAGACAAATGATATTTATTTGACGGCAAATAATGCAGCTCAAAATAAAGATTTCATATTGAAATTGAAAGATGATCTCGCTGACTTTTCAACAGGCTATAGTCAAACTGTACAAACAGATCGACATTTTCTTTGGTTTGGGCCAGCAGGCACATTTACGCCACTGCATTATGACTTAACCAATAATTTGTTGGCACAAATCTATGGTCGTAAGAAAGTGACCTTAATTCCTGCTTGGCAAATGCCATATATGTATAACGATCAGTGGGTATTTAGTGAAATTACAGATTTAAAAAAGGCTGATTTTTTTCAATATCCATCGTTGAAAAAGGTCACACCTATTGAGTGTACAGTGCATCCAGGAGAAACCTTATTTATACCGATTGGGTGGTGGCATAGCGTTGAAAGTTTGGATATATCGATCAGCGTGTCATTTACGCACTTTAATGTAAAGAATGATTTTTTTACTGAATACCCTCAAGATCTCATCAGATAAAAATTGTGCAGTAGAACAAATAATGCGAAAATTTCACTTATGCAGTCTAATTTTCATGGCAATTTAATGAGCAAACTTCTCACCAATGAGGCAGATCAAAATTTACAGCAAGTATTGGTGCTGATGAATGAGTTGAGCCAATGGTTGATACGATCAGGTGTTGGATATACTGAGTTTACTGCTGCATTGAAGCCTATATTTTTTCAACAAGCTGTGCATGAACTTGAGCGTATTGATCAAAAACCAACAATATCAGCAATTAGTTTACTTTCAGGGCTGCATCGTAAAGATGTCACGGCTTATAAAGAAGTGATTTCCGAAGGTAAAGCGCTGAAAGATGCAACTGTGTCTGAACCGATTAGTGTGCCATCGCGTGTGATTGGTTTATGGTTAGCAGAAGGTTGGGGGGATTGTTTACCATTTAGCAGTGAGTCAGAAAATAGCTTTGAAATGCTGGTGAAAAGAATTTCAACAGAACGTCATCCGCGTTCAGTACTCAACGAGCTTATAAGGCTTGAAATTGCGACAGAAAAAGATGGGCAGGTATATTTACAACAGCGTCGTTTTATTCCAGATCCTTCACAATTAGAAGCACGCAAAATTTTAACTCGAAACGTTCAAGCGCATTTAGAAGCAGGTTTGCATAATTTATTGAATCCTGATGAAATGCCATACTTAGAACAAGCCATTTGTGCTGACGAATTAACAGAAGAATCGATTAATAAATTACATGAAATGAGTTTAGAGCTTTGGCAAAAATACTCACTACAACTTTTCAAACTTGCCGCGGAGCGTTGCGAAATGGATGAGGGAAATCCTGAAGCAAATCGTGTATTTCGCTTTGGAGTTTATCAACATGATACGAAAATTAAACTTTAAGACTTTAACCCTTTGTGGCTTGATCAGCGTTTTAGCGGGTTGTGACATAGAGTTTTTTCGCAGTGGCGGGGTTTCAATTGAAGGTACAGGTGATCCAATCATTGATATCGGTCATGCAGGGGAAGGCCGCGGAACAATTATCTTGGGGACACGATATTTAGAGTTTTCTGCTTCCGTGCAGGATTCTTGTTATGGCGTGGAACGTAAATTAACCTTCCTCAATCCATTTGATCGTCAGTCGATTGACACAAAAACGTATGTAGAAATACCTGCTGCCCAAGCGGATCTTAATTCGCAAAATGTTCAATTGATCTTAAAAAATACCAATAGCGTACCAGTCACCATTCATTTGCAATGTGATATGCCATTAACCATGCAATTATTCGAGCAGGTTAGACCATATTTTCCAAAACAAGTATGTGATACACCTATAGATATCAAACTCTATTCACAACAACAGCATGTATTTGAAGCAGCTGTAAATTTAGAGACTGTTGAAGATGGTATATGGTCACACGGTGATGGAGCATCGGTTGAATTAAAAGGCAATACACCAGACAAGTGTGAAGAAATTTCAATTCAATTTCAGCAATCTAGAAAAGCCATACAACCTTAATTGGTATATTTAGAACAACAAAAAAGGCGCTTAAAGCGCCTTTTTTGTTTAGAGATAAACTTGATTAGAATTTATCATCAAATTCGTTATGTTGCGGCGCTGGGTGTTTAAAACCTTTGGTTTTATAACCAAGGTATAAAATACCAAACATTGCCCACCATAAACCGTATTTCAATGCAGTTTCTTCAATTTCCAACCACATTGCAAAGATACTGATAAAGCCAAGTAGTGGAATAACTACGAAGCTAAAGATATCTTTGGCATTTTTGGTGCGACCATCACGCAGCGCATATCGTGAAATTACAGACAAGTTCACGAATGTAAATGCAGTCAAAGCACCGAAACTGATCATCGAAATAACGATATCAAGATCCATGAAGCCTGCAGTTAATGCAACAGCACCAACGATCATGATGTTATAAGACGGGGTGAAATTTTTCGGGCTAATATGACCGAAGATTTTCTTATTAATAACACCATCACGGCCCATAACGTACATTAAACGTGATACACCCGCATGAGCAGAAATACCCGATGCCATTACAGTTACAATTGCAAAGTAAAGTACAACAGTCTTAAATGCTACACCACCAACTGCTTGAAGAATGTCAGGTTGCGTTGCAGCAACATCTTCAAAGTATGTTTTTGGATCGTTCGGGAAATAGATTTGCATGAAGTAAGTACTGATGATAAAGATCACACCTGCAATTAAGGCAGTTAAGAAAATTGCCTTAGGTAAAGTCTTCTCAGTATCTTTAGTTTCTTCAGCTAGTGAACTTAATGAGTCAAAACCTGTAAATGAGAAGCAGAGTAAGGTTGCACCTGTAATTAATGCACCTACGCTGGTTAATTCATTCCAGAATGGTTCTAAACTCCATAATTGGTATTGCGCATTAACCAATGTACCGTCGGCATTTACACCGCCAGCCAATAGGCTGTATACCATCCAAGTAAAGTAAGCAATAACACCTAATTGTACGAATACGATCAAACCATTGAAGTTTGCAACGAATTTAGCACCACGCAGGTTGATTCCTGTCATGAATGCTGTCAGTACAATTACCCAAACCCAATGGTTAACTTCTGGGAATAAGGCTTCAAGATAAATCACTGCAAGAATGATATTTACCATTGGAGATAATAGGTAGTCTAACCAAGAAGACCAACCCACCATGAAACCTACGTTCGGGTGAATAGATTTTTGGGCATAGGTATACGCAGAACCCGAAGAAGGGTAGCGACGGATCATATGACCATAACTAATCGAGGTAAACAGAATTGCAATAAGGGCAATAATGTAAGAAGTCGGCACATGTCTATGACTTTCTTCAGATACTAAACCAAAAGTATCAAATAGAGTCATTGGTTGGATGTAAGCCAAACCGATAATAATAATGTGCCAGAGTCCAAGCGTTTTTTGCAGTTTAGCTGCCGATTGAGTCCCAGAAAAATTTGTCAACGGCGTTATCCTCTTATCGTTGATCAAGGATCAGTCATGTTCTAAGGATCGTTTGAGACGAACGATCCCCCCTACGTTTTAAAACAAAAGTGCGCCAATCTACTGTAAATGGAACATTTTGTCAGTAACTTTGAATTTGTTTTTAGCAGAAATTATGCCAATTTGGTTAAAAAACTGACTATTCTTTGTTTCTGCAAGTGAAAAGCCCGATGTTTAAAAAAACATCAGGCTTAAATTTGTCGCTATATTCGCTTATTTTTCAGTAATTACCAAGCTTTTTTTAGAATACTTTTTAGGTCTTCTAAGCTGGCTTCTTTCGGGTTGTAAATGATAGAACCATCATTCAGTGCCTTTTCGGCAACTTCATCTAATTGTGCTTCAGTCACTTTACCTGTTTCACTCAAAGTACGTGGTAATTTGGTCAAGCTATACAGGCGATCACGCATAGTTAAAATCGTTGAAATTGCTTTATCTGCACGAAGATGTGCTGGTGTCTGTGCATAAATGTCTGGGCCAGCTAAAGGTAATAATAATTCTGCAATTTTATCGCCATTGACTTCTTTGTTGTATTCCAGCACATAAGGCAAGAATAAGTTCATGCATAATCCATGGGGCAGGTGAGCAACAGCACCTAAAGCATGACCCAATGAATGGACTAAACCAACCATCGAATTTGAAAAAGCAATTCCTGCCATTGTTGATGCTTGTGCCAATTCTAAACGGCCATGTGCATCGGTTGTATTATCTAATACACTAAATAAACTATTGCTAACCTTTTTGATGGCAGCAGTGGCATAGGCATCTGAAATTGGGTTTGCCGCCATACACGTATAGGCTTCAACCGCATGTGTCATCGCATCCATTGCTGTCATTGCAGTAAGATGCGGCGGTAATGTTTGTGTCATACGCGGATCTAAAATAGCAGCATGTGGCATCAAGTAGTTAGATGCAAAGGCCATTTTGACATTCTTTTCAGTGTCAGATACCACGGCAACCATTGTGACTTCAGAGCCCGTACCTGATGTGGTTGGTATCACAAAGAAAGGATTTAATGGCTTTGGTAAATTGTGCGCACCTGAATATTTTAATAAGTCATCGCCGCCTTCAGACACCAAGATATTGGTCGCTTTAGAAGTATCAATAACTGAACCACCGCCAATGGCAATAATTGCATCACAATTGTTGTCTCGATAAAGCTGTGCTGCTTTGCGAACGGTTTCAAGACTAGAGTCCGGTGGAACATCATCAAAGATAAAACCAATCACAGCATCTGTGCTCTCGAACGCAGCTTCAATGGGTGCAAGTAAATTATTGCTGCGGACACCTTTGTCAGTAATGATCATCGGGCGTTTTGAGCCGAGGCTGGCAAGTTCAAAGGGAATGTGTTCTAAAGCAGCATGGCCAGCAATCACTTTTACAGGACAGAAAAATTCGTAATATGGTTTAGCCATGTGTTATGCACTCCGCTTTAAATAAGATTGGGCTACCTTCAAATAGATATTTGCAGCACCACTGAGTTTTTCTTTTAGACTTAATTGTGTTGGATATTCTTTAACTGCAAGTTCAGCCACCAGTTTTGGCAAAATAAGCGCTTCCATTTTATTAAGACAACGTACTAATCGAATCGCATAAGACAAATCACCATCTGCAATCATACGGTCATTAGCAAAGGCTTGAGCTGTACTTTCTTGAAAGGAAAACACTAAAAAAGCATGGGTCAAATGTTTAAAGGTAATGGTTAAATCAGGTTTTTGGCTACCCGGTATCAGCAGCTTTAGCTGATGATCTTCAGTTACCTGTGCCACAAATGCAGCACCATTTGGAAATACATTCATAGAGAGAATGAAGTTCACAGGAAATTTAGCCACTTCCTGTTTAATTTCTTCATCGACCTGGCTCGCCATGACCAAGCCTCTGCCAATTACATCCATCATGAGTTTGACATAGGCTTGTTGGAGGGCGGGTTTAACGGATTTAGTTGCAATCACGCGATCATCCCTTATCTATAATTATCTATTTAGAGTAAATACTCTAAATTATTTTGTATTAGAAAGCAAAGTCTTTATAGTTGTTTGACGGTTACGTCTTTAAAGTAACCGCTGTTTTTCAAAGTATCAATGATATCGACGCACAAGTTTGCAAATTTTGGATAATCTGGAACTAAGTCTTGTATACGTACCATTTCTAAACCTGCATAACCGCATGGGTTGATGGTATGAAATCCAAACAAGTCACAGTCAATGTTTAATGCTAAACCATGATATGAGCGCCCTTTACGGATTTTAAAACCGAGTGAACCAATTTTGCGTTCTGCAACATAAACACCAGGTGCATCAGGCTTGGCATAAGCGTCGATACCGTACTTTTTCAGCAGTTCGATCATCAAGTTTTCTGCATAGGAAACCAGCGTACGCACGTTCCAACCTAAGCGATTTAAGTCAAACATGAAATAAGCGACCAACTGACCAGGACCATGCCACGTTACTTGACCACCGCGATCGGTTTGTACCACAGGAATATTACTATGCATGAGGATGTGTTCAGGTTTGCCTGCCTGACCTTGAGTTAACACATCATGATGCTGCAATATCCAGAGTTCATCCGCAGTGTGTTCATCACGTTGTTCAGTCAACGCTTTCATTTCTAAAAAGCGATCTTCATAGGGAGTCAGTGTATTGTACTGGCGAATAATTAGTTCTGGCTTTTGAGCAGTCTCAGTCACGCGTGTTGCGTCCTTTATGGTCAAACATAGAGTTTTATTATAATGAATTGGCAGAATAATGGGGGCGTTGAACGGTTTGAGTTGTAATTTAATGCTCTATTTTCACATAAAAAAACACGCTCGAAAGCGTGTTTTTTAGTACTTACAGTGCTGTCTTAATTAATGGACAAGCTGCAAGGTCTGCATAAACTGCGTGAACTTGTTCAAGCTCTATAAAACGCAACTGAGCAGTTACAGAATGGTATTTACCTGTGCGTGAAGGCGTTACAGTCATGGTACTGCCATCAAACTCAGGGAAATGTTTCAAGAAAATATCATTTACCGCTTGACGGAGTTCCTCACCTGCAAGACCAATCAGTTTAATTGGATAGTCCATCGGGAACACCCAAAGATGTTCTTGCAATTCGCGTGATGGCATACGATTTGTCATGTCAGTCATGGGACACCTCATTTATAAAAATACCTGCAAGATGCAGGTATTTTGTTTTATCTCTACATGCTCATATTATGGGGGAGTTTCCCCCATATTCAAGCCTGTATTATCCTATGGATAGGTTAGTCATTCTCAAGGAATGAACGCAGATGTTCTGAGCGTGAAGGATGACGTAATTTACGCAATGCTTTCGCTTCAATCTGACGAATACGTTCACGTGTTACATCAAATTGTTTACCAACTTCTTCTAAAGTGTGGTCCGTTGGCATGTCGATACCGAAACGCATTTTCAAGACTTTCGCTTCACGTTCAGTTAAGTTTTCAAGCACTTCACGTGTTGCTTCTTTTAAGCCTTCTGAAGTTGCAGCATCAATTGGAGAGGTGATGTTGCCATCTTCAATGAAGTCACCAAGATGCGAATCTTCATCATCACCAATTGGCGTTTCCATAGAAATCGGTTCTTTGGCAATTTTCAGTACTTTACGAACTTTAACTTCATCCATTTCCAGACGTTCGCCTAATTCTTCAGGCGTAGGTTCGCGGCCCATTTCTTGAAGTAATTGACGAGATACACGGTTGATTTTGTTAATCGTTTCAATCATGTGTACTGGAATACGAATAGTACGTGCTTGGTCAGCAATCGAACGGGTAATCGCCTGACGAATCCACCAAGTTGCATATGTCGAGAATTTATAACCACGACGGTATTCAAACTTGTCTACCGCTTTCATCAAGCCGATGTTGCCTTCTTGGATCAAGTCAAGGAATTGCAAGCCACGGTTGGTGTATTTCTTCGCAATCGAAATTACCAAACGTAAGTTGGCTTCAACCATTTCCTTTTTCGCACGGCGAGCTTTCGCTTCACCAATCGACATACGTTTTGAAATGTCTTTGATGCCTTTAACGTCAAGGCCCAATTCTTTTTCAATATCAGCAATTTTTTGTTGGAATGCTAAAACGTCAGGACGAACTTTTTCAAGGTAACCTTTCATGTCCGCAGGAGCTTTGGCAATTTGTTCTTCTAACCAAGCGGGATTTGACTCTTGACCAGGGAAAGAAGTACGGAATTGCGTACGATCCATACGACCACGACGTACTGCATAACGCATTACTTCACGTTCAGAAGTACGGATTTGATCATGCGTATCACGAATTAGGTCAGAAATAATGTCAAATAAACGTGGCGTGAATTTGAACATCATGAACACTGTTGCAAGAGCTTCAAGTGCAGCAGCAGCTTCTTTGCTGTTACGACCATGTTTCTCAATCGCAGTTTTAGTTACGATCCAAGCATTTTCAAGTTCAGTAAAACGTGCTTTTGCAATTTCAGGGTCTGGACCAGATTCGCCTTCAGAATCGTCATCACCTTCAGATTCTTCGTCTTCTTCATCGTCATCTAATTTGACATCTTTCGTCGATTTCGTCGATTTCGTCGATTTCGTTGTGCTTGAATCTTCATCATCAAGATCAGCGTCATCTTCTTCGATTACTTCTGGAATTTCTTCATCTGATTCTGGATCGAGATAACCAGACAAAATGTCAGCAAGACGGCGTTCGCCCGCTTCATAATCTTTGTATTCTGATAAAACTACTTCAACCGCGTTTGGCCAGTAAGCAATCGAGTGAAGAACGTCACGAATACCTTCTTCAATACGTTTTGCAATACTGATCTCGCCTTCACGAGTCAACAGTTCAACTGTCCCCATTTCACGCATATACATACGTACAGGGTCAGTGGTACGACCAGGTTCATTTTCTACAGATGCAAGTACAGCAGCAGCTTCTTCTTCAGCAACTTCATCCGTCGCTTCGCTGCCACCTTCAAACATTGTATCGTCAGTTTCCGGAGCTCGATCATGCACAGGAATACCAACGTCATTCAACATTTGAATGATGTCTTCAATCTGTTCGCTTTCTGTGATCGAGTCTGGGAGATGATCGTTAACCTCGGCGAAAGTTAGGTAACCTTGCTCTTTGCCTCGGCTAATCAGCGCCGCTACTTGAGAAGTAGGGGAAGTCATATCGCTCATCTTTGCTTACTCTTCAGTGAATCTGTGGCAGTAAAAAACCGTGCATAAGTGCACGATTCATCTCATTTAAATTTTGTGAATAGCTTGAGTATTTCATCAGTTCTGACAGCGAAATGTGCTGACTGATAAAATATTAAAAATATAAATTCAGTAATTTAAGGTGGGGGTGAATTTGTTGTTTTCAAGTTCATCCCATACGCGCGCCTATTTTGAAAGTTTTGTAAAACTGTCATAAAACAGAAGGACGCAGGGTGGATTATATCATGCCATACATTTCAGTAAGAAAAAAAGCCCTATTTTTCGCTTTTAAATATGTTTTTTTTAAATAAAACTTGACAATATTTTATAACCCATATAAATAGCGGCTAGACCCCTTCAATTTTTTGCATTATGAGGTAGTTTCAGTGTCTTCTACAGATTTTGAACTAGATGATAACTACGGTGATGATGATGTGAATTTCGATGAGGCCAGTGCGAAAACTTCAGCGAAAGAATCGCTAGAAAAACGCCGTCTTATCGATGAACTTCTTACACAACGTCGTCTTGAGCGTGAGCTTAAAGATTTTGACTATGACTTCGACGACGATGATGATTTTGATGACGAAGAAGACTAATTAACGTTTAGCATAGCGCCTGAAAATGCTATGCTAGCGCATTAAGTTTCTAACTCTGGATATGAAATGAGTGCTTTAGATTTAGACCTTTTGAGTGACTATCTAGACGGCGATGACAACGAGCATGGTCTAGATTTTGCAGCGACTCATGGTTTTTTGTGTGCAATTGCAGTTGGCCCAACTTTTGATAAATGGTTGGATGAACTTTTTGATAATAATCAAAAGAAAGTTCCTACTGAAATTATTGCACAAGTAAAAGCATGGCTTGAATCTATACGTCAAAATCTTGCGAATGAAGACGGTATTGAATTTCCGTTTGAAATTGAAGAAGCAGATGTTGAATCAAGTCTTGGTGACTGGAGTGTTGGTTTCGTTGATGCTATGTTCCTAAACGAAGATGCTTGGTTTACAGATGAGTTTGAAGAGCAACTTGTTGACCTGACTTTACCAATTATGGTGTTCAGTGGCATTGACGAAGAAGATCCACAAATGGAATCTTTCCGTCGTAATGGTCAGTTAATGGATGAACTTGCAGAAGAAATTCCAACTAACTTGAACGAGTTGTATTTGATGTATCACACACCAGCATAATGTTTGCAGTGCAATGTTGAATTACATTGCAAGTGTGTTTCAAATGATTCAAAAAAGCACCGTAAGGTGCTTTTTTTATGGGTTAAATAAGCATTTATACTGTTGTCTTGGGTAAAAAGTACTTTGCTATCCAACCAAAAGATAATGCCAAAATCAAATAGTGAATAAGCAGTGTAAATGCGATCGCAATCAACCAAACCCAAGAGGGCAGCTGGGTCATAGCCATTTTTAAAAATGCCAATGTTTCAGGGAATACAACAATACTAATTAATGTCGCAATGATGCTGATGATGATTGAGGCAAGTAGACAGCCCCAAACTAAAGTTTTCTTTTCAGTCTCATCAGGAACACGTTGACGGTCTTTGACAAAGCTTGCAGCAGCGCTAAAACCACCAACAATTAAACAGGTCATGGATGTTCCGCTAGGTAAATCAAATAATGACTCGATGGCAACAACAGCCAGCATCGTAATCACATAAGCTGCAGTAAAAGTCAGGATATATTTTTTCATTTTTAAACTTCGTTTTATCGTTATTAAAAAGGATTGAATCACACAACATGGATCAGTTTAAAACATCCAAAGCTTTTGCTTAGGTTCGGCAATGGTATTTTTTGGAATGTTTCGATGACTATAATTTTTTTGCACAATAAGTTGCATACCAGCCATAGGCAATATGGAATATCACACCATGAATTGCAATCATACATAGCATGATCAGTGCTGATAGCCCTAAACCTGCCTGATCAGCTGCTTTCAAAATGGCTTCAGCATTTGGATTTATCAACACGAGGAAGAATACGAAAATACTGCCAATGATGATTGCTACGGCACTTGAGCCCCATACCAATTGAATTTTTTCATCACTCGTCGCAAGACGATGTTCTTTTTGTACAAAATGACGTGCGGAAATGAAAGCAGAAGCAATCAATGCAGGGAATAGTGTTAGACCACCCAAATTTAAACCAAACATTAAAACTGTAACCAAAAGCACCAAAGCAATGCTATAAACTGCCGCAAAATGTAATAAATAATGTTTCATTCGAACCCCAAAATAAAAACAGATTAACGCTGTCGACGTTGATGGCGACGGTAAAAAATCCAAGCAATGATAATAACTGTAATTGCAATAATGACGTGGCCAACTTTACTAAAAATTTGCTGCATCAATTGTTGGTTTTCCCCAAAATAAAAACCAACATAGGCAAGAAATGTGGTCCAGATAATTGTTCCTAACCCACTAAAAAACATGAATTTCCAAAAAGGCATGCGACTCATGCCTGCTGGAATACTAATGAGGGAGCGGACAGCAGGAATCATACGGCCAAAAAATACAATACGGTGTCCATATTGCTCAAACCAATTTAAGGACTTTTCTACGTCTTGTGATTTGATAAATAGGTATTTTCCATAGCGATCGACAAAACGGAAAATACTGTCATGTTTAAACTTATAACCAATCCAATACAGCAAAGCAGCTGCAGTCAAAGAACCAATACAGCCTGCAATGATGACACCGATGATCATGAGCTGTCCTTGTGAAGCAGCATAACCTGCGGATGGCATAATAATTTCGGATGGAATTGGCGGAAAGACATTATCGAGGAACATGAGAAGGGCAATGCCGAAGTAGCCCAATTGTTCCATGATGGAAATAATCCATTCAGTTAAGTTCATGACAGTCTGGATTTAAAAATGGTAATTCATCCTAAGTGTAATCACTGAATAGGTAAAGTGCTTCATGCATTTACACAATGATAATTTGACGACTAGACTGAAACGAAAAATGGAAAAGTGATTTTAATTTTTAGATGCGCTATTTTGTTTTTTAGTTTGAGGACTGAATTGCTAGAGGCATAGAGCTAATATGGCGCTTCACATTATTTCAATGAAGTATTTTATTTTTGAATGCATTGATGTTTTGAAAGCGCCTTGAATTGAAAAACAGTGAACTGAGTTGTTAAACCCACGCGTTAATCTTGTTCCATATGTATAAGCGTGTAGATATACACTTGGCGTAATAGTAATGCGATGCTTACTGGAATAAGGGTAAGTAATCCGATATGCCACAGTGTGGGTTGTATATGAAGATTGTAGGCAATGCTGATGGCGAAAATGGCCCCAATACACATACCTACAGCGACAATTAACAGTTGTGCTGGATGATTCATTTCTTGTTTGTACATGCTGGCATTTATTGTGGTCGGAGATACACTGTGTGATCTCCTTGCGGGCAGTACCGTTGAATCTAGAACTTTTGGCATATTAGTATCCTTTTCAAGTATCTAGTTGTATTTGTTAGTCGAACTTAATGATTAGGATTAGCTTATAATTGTTAAATGCAGCAGGTATATACCTAGAATCTGTGAAATTGTCGCGAAATTTTAAAATTGTTTAACTTGCGTAAAAAAAAGCCCTTAGAAAAGGGCTTTTTTATTAAAAATTTACAATTAAAAATTAGAGGCGTTTACGTTTTGCCGCAACAATTTGTGATTGGCGCATACGGAAGCCAGCTTTTTGCTGCTCAGATGTTTTATCAATACAGTATTTGCATGAAACGCCGTGTTCATAGCTTGGTAGTTCAACTTCAGCAGGAAGGAGTGGCCAACCACATGCGTGACATTTAATATTTTCGCCTTCTTCCATACCGTGCGTCACAGCGGTACGTCCATCAAATACGAAACATTCGCCTTCCCACATGCTTTCTTCAACAGGGGTTTCTTCTAAGTATTTAAGTACGCCGCCTTTGAGGTGATAGACTTCATTGAAGCCTTCTTGCAAAAGCAATGAAGTTGATTTTTCACAACGAATACCACCCGTACAAAACATCGCAATTTTCTTATCTTTGTGCTGCTCAAGTTCTTTTTTCACATAGTCAGGGAATTCACGGAAAGTTTCAGTTTTCGGGTCAATTGCACCCTTAAAGGTACCTGCTTTGTATTCGTAGTCGTTACGTGTATCAATTAGAATCACGTCATCACGTGCAATCAGTTCATTCCATTCTTTAGGATCAAGATAGTGACCGACTAAATCGCGAGGCTTAACTTCCACGCCCAAAGTCACGATTTCTTTCTTCAATTTGATTTTCATTTTACGGAATGGTTTGTCTTCACTATGTGATTCTTTATATTCCATTGTCGTAAAACCTTCATCAAGAAGGAATTGTTTGATCACATCAACGGATTTACGATCACCTGCAACCGTTCCGTTAATGCCTTCACCTGCCACAATTAGAGTACCGCATAGGTTGATGGTTTTTACCAAGTCTAAAAGACGTTGCTGAAGATCAGCAGGATCTTGAACTTCTTTGAATTGATAAAGTGCGGCAACAACCCAACCAGAGGTCGCTTGCTGTTCTACAGGTGCAAGCTGTTCTACAGTAGCGTTCATGGAGTACTCCAAAGTAATAAAACAGGAAAAATTAAGGGGCGTATTCTATCGTGAATTACATGAATTTGCGAGTGACTTGCAGGCTTTTAAAATACGATATTCACGTGGCTTCAATTCAACGGTTTTAGCGTGTATAGTCATGCGCTGTTGGTCATATTACGCAGTCTTTGTGATGTTGTGGAGTTTGTTTTGAGTATTGATCGTCGAATTGCCTCATTAACCCCGTGTGCAGGGCGCTGCTCTACGGTATTTGGTGATTCAGTTTGTCGTGGTTGTCGTCGATTTAATCATGAAGTGATTCGATGGAATACCTATACCCCTGAACAACATAGCGCTATTTGGCGTCGGCTGGATGCTCAACTTGATCAAATTTTAATTCCAATGTTGCCCATGGCGAATGTTGTACATGTTGAGGCTTTTGTGCTGTCAAAACGTGTGCGTTTACGCACAGATGCCACGAAAGGTCGCAAACTTTATCATGCTTTGAAGCTATGCGAAAAAAATCGTCATTTTACCGATGAAAGTGGTCTAGGCATTCATTATAAAGATGTTCGCCCGTTATGGGATGAATTTGAGCGCCGTGTATTGGCACTTGCGACTGCCAGTTATGATTTGGCCTTTTTACGGGCAGATGGCATCAGTTTGCATTTATTGCATAGTATCGAAGAAGAGGACTAAGTCCTCTTTTTTTTGAGTTCGCATTTAGGCAGGCCAATAAATAAAAGGAAACGAACTTTGAATTTTGCTGAATATTTTTTGTATATGGTTGCGGTGGTCATTATGATCGCAACGCCTGGGCCTGTCATGCTGTTGGTTGCAAGTGCAGGCTTAAAAGGGGGCTATAAAAAGGCATTACAAACAATATTTGGGACGAATCTTGCTTCCTTAGTGTTGATTTTACTATCGGTGCTGATCTTAAAAGGCATGCTAAATATTAATGAACAGTGGTTAAGTCTGATCAAAATATTCGGTTGCCTATATATTGCTTATATTGGACTCGGTATTTTAAAAGAAGTCTTTGATAAATCTTCGATGGATGCTGACCTACCTTTACATGCAGTGAATGGCGGGTTTAAGCAGGGATTTTTGGTCGGTATTTCCAATCCTAAAGATATTATTTTTTTCGCCTCATTTTTCCCACAGTTTGTGAATATAACGCCGGATATGAATCTGAGTTTAACGATGCTGACCTTGACTTGGATTGTTTTAGATTTCGCGACGTTGTCTGTGGTGTACTTGTCTTTTCAAAAGCTGTCTAAATCACGCTTGTATTCAAAGCTTTTGGCAGCCTGTGGTGTGATACTGATATTGGTTGCTCTATATGGCATTTTTACAACCTTAAAACTCTAAATTTAAAATGAAGAACAGGCCTATTTAAATAGACCTGCTAAGTAGCCGTTGAGGTTATTTTAAATATTATGTTTTAAGCGATACTGCACAATTTCTTCAATGGTGATCACTGTAAGGTGATGGGTTTGAGCATAAGCCAAAACTTGAATACCATTCGCCATGGTTCCGTCCGGATTGGTTAATTCACAGAGTACGCCAGCAGGTTTTAAGCCGGCTAAACGGGCTAAATCAATTGTGCCTTCGGTGTGACCACGACGCGTCAACACGCCACCTTCACGAGCTCGAAGAGGAAATACATGCCCAGGGCGATTTAGGTCACTTGCAACGACACCGTCTTTAATTGCAGCTTTAATCGTTGTGGTGCGATCTTTCGCTGAGACCCCTGTTGTTACACCTTCAGCTGCTTCAATTGTTACTGTAAATGCAGTTTTGAATTGGCTTGAATTGTCAGTCACCATTGGTGGTAATGCTAGATGATTGGCATGGGCGTCGGTTAAGCAAAGGCATACAATGCCAGAACCATCACGGATCATACGTGCCATGGTTTCAACGGTGAGGGTTTCAGCTGCCACAATCAGGTCGGCTTCGTTTTCACGGTCAAAGTCATCCATCACAAGTACAGGTTTGCCTTGACGGATATCTTCTAAGGCTTGCAACATACGTTGCTCTGCGGGTGGAAGGGCAGAAAAGAAAATTTCGGGTTGAATTAAACTAGACATTGAAACGCTCGCGTAAATATTAGATACGATTGAACATTTCAGGACATGTGAAATAGTGGCGTTACGATATATATTGAAAATGATCAATGATATAGAGATGTGACGTCGTCTTCTTTCATCCGGACTATACCGTCGGCTCAGGTTTTGCACCTGATCTGCGAATCATAATGAAATGATCCGCTCGTGGGCTTTTTGATTTGGCATATATCAATCAAATTTACCACCGGTGGGGAATTACACCCCGCCCTGAAGCGATGTGAAATGATTATAGACCTGTTCTAGGCTGAATAGGGTGTTAATACTCCGAATCCTTTGCAAAATTTTAGATAAATAAATTCAATGATTGGATTTGTAAGCATTTTCATTAACTGCAGCAAAGCATGTTATCTTCCCGATAAATCAACAGTGATTTCATAATGATAAAAAATGACTGCACACAATAATGCTCAGCAGCAAAATTTAAATCTGCACAGTTCTAAACCTAAACATGAATTCTCTACGCGGTTGTTCCGACACGTACAGGTTATTCAGTATTTGCAAGTGATTGGTCTAGCGTTGATTGCTGCGAGTTTTCTGTATTTAGTTGCGGCAAATTGGTTGATGCTGCCAAAATTCATTCAATTGGCGATACCCATCTTACTACTGGTTTTAAGCGCTGCTGCGAGTGTGTATTTAACTAAACATACATGGATACGGCAAAGTCTTGATGCTTTGAGCGGGTTATTCCTTGGCTTAAGTCTCGCTGTGATTGGACAGGTCTATCAAACAGGTGCGGATAGTTATTTGCTGTTTTTGGTTTGGGCATTGCTACTTTTGCCTTGGCTCTATCGACCCAATATAGGTGTTTTTGCGCTGCTGTGTATCGTCAGTCAATTAGCTTTATTTTTGTATTTTAAACAAAGCTTTTTAATGTCAGAACATTCATTATTGTATTTGCTGTGTATGAATGTTTTGACGGCGTTCTTTCTTACGTTCAGTTTGAAATATTATTCAGCATTGCGCTTTCTATTTATTGCATTTGTCACAGTAATGTCGATGTATAGCATGTTTCTATTTTGCGGCAATGGTGTTGAACAATATCAATGGCAGTATTTGCTGCTTTCAATCGTGCTACCGATTTATCTGATCCTCTATTTTTATCTGCAACATCGCGCATTAGAAACCAGTTTACAAGCCGCAGGTTTGGCAGCCAGTTTTAGTATTTTGATATTCCAATGGGCTGAACATATTTTGTCTGATTCGATTGTTGGAATACTGGTTTTGGCTTTTCTTATTTTTGCTTGGTTTGCCGTAATTAGTTTGGCGTTGATGAAGCTTCTACCACAAACGAAATTTGCTGTTATTCCATTAGCGATTGGCGCATGGCTCGCAGGTATTATTTTATCAAGTCTATTACTGACTTATTGGAAAGCATTTTCCATTGTAATGGGTTTGATCTTCATTACTATAGCTTGGTGGCTTATTCGACGTGCGCAAAGTATTTTTAGTCGCCAATTTGCATATTGTTTATGGGTTTGTGGACAGTCTGCGGTATTAATTCATAGCGAGATGCTGACGCAGAGTATTGCCTTTATTTTCATCCTGCAAATTGGATTTATATTACTGTGTCTATCGAGTCGTATGCATTGGTTTATTGCACTCATTCAACTGATTGCAGGATATGGTCTCGCTGTTGCAACCATTGGCTTTGGCGATATGATCCAGGGTGAAGAAAACCTCTTTTTAGCTGTAACAGGTTTAAACCATCTGCTACTGATTATCTTGCTCATAACTGCAGCATATTGGCTGCAATCAATGTATCGCAAAACCGTTGTGTTATGGATGTTATTTATTGTCTTGGCGAGTGTCGTGTTGCAGACCTTGTCAAATAATTTTCTTTATTTTGAACAATCACATAATCGTGTTGCTTACCTATTTATTGTTTATATCTTACCTGTAATTTGGCTCTGCCTATACATCACATATGATCAAAAGTATCTGGGGGGAGAAAAATGGCTTTTATTGTTATTGGGTATGGTGCTCATTGCGCTGGGCTACTTTGAAATTTTCTTATTATTGGTTCTCATATCTTGGGCACAGGTTTATCAACAAACATTAGTCAAAACGCTAAGCATTGTGTTGTTCATTTTTAGTTTATGGATGCTGTATTACAACTTAGGACTCAGTTTTTTATTAAAAAGTCTCACCATTCTGCTATCAGGTGTATTGCTGCTAGGTATCACATGGGTACTGTCAAAGGTAAATGTAAAGCAAGTAGGAGGAGCATAATGAAAATTCCCATGCAAAAAATGCTTCCACTTGTTTTAGCCACTCTCAGTATTATTCTATTTGGACTGATGATTGCACGACATGAGTGGCATTTGGCTCATAGTGATCATATTTATGTGAAACTCCAACCGGTCGATCCGCGTTCATTGATTCAAGGGGATTATATGGCGCTAAACTACGATTTGTATTTTGGAGGCAAACCACCTCAAGCAACATCAACAGATGTGCAGATTGCTCAAGATAGAACAACTGAAAATTTAGAACGTGAATATTTTATTGATCAACCAAGTATATTGAGCTATGTGCTGCTCGATGCGCAGCATCGTGTCATTCGTACTAGTTTTAATCCAGACTTATTAACGATGTATCCAAATTCATCGACAAAGCTCATACTCAAAAATTCTGAAAATACTTTTGATGAGCTATATCCAGCAGCACGAAGTTATTTATTTGCTGAAGGATTGGAGGCATGTTATCGCGATGCTCAATATGCGGCACTTAAAGTGAAAAAAAATGGTCAGCCTTTATTGGTGGGCTTAGTGGGAGAAAATTTACATGCATTTGACTGTGAACAAAAACAAGCGTGGTGGAAAGGATCGAAAGCGACATTGGTAAATTGATTAAAAATTATTGGGTGTTTGTGTTTAGTGGGTGAATACCTGAATTAAACGCTAATGTTTCTAGCCATAAAAAAGCCTGCAAATTTGCAGGCTTTTTTGAATCTTTAAATTTGTTTATGCAACTTGAACTGGAATGCAGTTTGCTGTGTGATTCACAGTATTATTTGGATTTGCATAGACTAAACGAGGTTTGTGTGCATTTGCTTCCGCTTCAGTGAAATCACCAAAAGTCGCAATAATCATTAAGTCACCAACATCAGCTTGCAGTGCAGCGCCACCATTAACAGAAATGATGCCTGAACCTTCTTCACCACGAATTGCATAAGTCGTAAAACGCTTACCATTAGTCACGTTCCACATATGAATTTCTTCATATTCGCGGATACCGGCTAAATCTAGGAGAATACCGTCAATCGCACAAGAACCTTCATAATGTAATTCTGCTTGTGTAACGACACAACGGTGGATTTTAGCTTTTAATAAACGAGATAGCATGGCTAGCGTCTCCTTAGTGGACCTAAGATTGTGATCTTATGGTGGAACAATCTATGAATGCTGGATAAGCAGTCAAATGCAAGCGCATTTTGCTCTGAAATGAACAAGATGGCAATAAGCATTGTTCAACAATTTGTGGATTAGTCAGTTCTATTTGTAAGCATTGATTTGGTTCATGGCTTGCTGAAGCTCACCTGTTACCAGCAACTTCGTGCGTGATAATGCATGTGCGATCGCATCGTCCATTAAACCTTGTTCACTACTCGGTGCTTTACCCAAGACATGGCCAGATACACGTTCTTTTGAACCAGGATGACCAATACCAATACGTAAACGATGGAAATTAGGACCTGTATGCGGGACGATATCACGTAAACCATTATGACCGCCGTGACCACCACCTGTTTTTAGGCGAATGACACCGGGATTCATATCAAGTTCATCATGTGCAATGAGCATCGCTTCAGGAGCAATTTGATAGAATTTAGCGAAGGGAACAACACTTTTACCGACAAGGTTCATAAAGGTTGTAGGTAATAGCAGACGAACGTCTTGACCTTCAATATTACCGCGACCGCTAATTCCGTTGAATTTTGGGTCTGCTTTGAGGGAAATGCCATATTGATCTGCAAGGCGTTCAACAAACCAGAAGCCTGCATTATGGCGGGTTTGGGCGTACTCAGAACCTGGGTTACCCAAACCAACAATCAGTGAAAGTTTACTCACTCATTTACACCATTTAACACTTATGCGCGAACAAAGTCAGCGTGCATTGGAGTGTTTTTAGCTGGGTGACGTTGTAACGCTTGGATTTTAACGCTTTCAACTTTACCGTCGATGTTGATTTCAACAACTTCTTCGAAGAATGCATTGTTTTCTAAAGCTTTAACAAGCTCACGTAGTTCTAAAGTTACTGTTACAGGAGCTGCTTCGCCACCATAGATGATTGCTGGAACTTTAGCTTGAAGACGAAGGCGGCGGCTCGCACCTTTCCCTTGTACTGCTTCTTCACGTGCTGCTGCGTTTAATACGAAGTTTGCCATGATAGACATCCTATTTTAAGTTTAAATGACTAGACTTGCGACCAGTCTAGTGAGTAAAAGCCCCGCCAAATGGCAGGGCTTTGGAATTTCAGCGCTATATTATAGATAAGAATCAAACATTGCGCTAATAGATTCTTCGTTGTTAATACGACGAATTGTTTCAGCAACCATACTTGTTACTGAAACTTGGCGAATCTTGCCAAGTGCTAAAGCTTCTTCTGAAAGAGGAATTGTGTCAGTAACAACAAGTTCATCAATCACAGAATTTTTAAGGTTTTCAAGTGCTTTACCAGATAAAACTGGGTGAGTTGCATAAGCAACAACTTTACGCGCACCGAAAGTTTTAAGTGCATCAGCAGCTTTACACAATGTCCCTGCTGTATCCACCATATCATCCACAATGACACAGTCACGGCCTTTAACGTCACCAATCAAGTGCATTACTTGTGATTCGTTGGCTTTTTGACGGCGTTTGTCGATGATTGCTAGGTCGATATCACCCATTTGTTTAGCAACTGCACGCGCACGTACAACACCACCAACGTCTGGAGAAACAACCATAAGGTTGTCGTGAGACTGTTGACGAAGATCAGCTAAAAGCGCAGGAGTACCGTAGATGTTGTCTACAGGAATATCGAAGAAACCTTGGATTTGGTCAGCGTGAAGGTCGATCATCACAACGCGGTCAATACCCACAGTTGTTAGCATATCTGCTACAACTTTTGCAGTAATCGGCACACGACTTGAACGTGGACGACGGTCTTGACGAGCATAACCAAAGTAAGGAATTACAGCAGTAATACGACCAGCACTTGCGCGACGCAAAGCATCAGCCATCACTAAGATTTCCATTAGGTTATCGTTAGTTGGGGCACAAGTAGGTTGTACGATGAACACGTCTTTACCACGAACATTTTCAGTAATTTCAACAGCGATTTCACCGTCAGAAAATTGACCGATAGATGCAGCACCTAGAGGGATGTGCAGGTGGCTTACGACTTTTTGGGCGAATTGTGGATGTGCAGATCCACTAAAAACGACAAGATTGGGCATGAAGCACCCTTGGCGGTTGGCAAATTAGGGAATTAGATGGCAGGGGCGGCTGGATTCGAACCAACGGATGCCGAGATCAAAACCCGGTGCCTTACCACTTGGCGACGCCCCTAATGCGGCAGAACTTTAATATTTTTACTGTGTTTTGTCAAGGTGAATTAACAAAGACGCTGTAAATTATGCTCTGTCTTTTTTGAAGAAATGGCAGGGGCGGCTGGATTCGAACCAACGGATGCCGAGATCAAAACCCGGTGCCTTACCACTTGGCGACGCCCCTAATTTGATATTGATTGACTGTGAAGTTAAATGGCAGGGGCGGCTGGATTCGAACCAACGGATGCCGAGATCAAAACCCGGTGCCTTACCACTTGGCGACGCCCCTAAAACTTTACAGCAATAACATCTACAGGTGAAAAATGATGGCAGGGGCGGCTGGATTCGAACCAACGGATGCCGAGATCAAAACCCGGTGCCTTACCACTTGGCGACGCCCCTATATCAAACTTCAAAACGACGTAATGGTGATTCTTTCAAACTCTGAACCAAGTAAGCTTTACATGGTGAATTTTTCAGAATGTCATCAATATTCATTTTTTCAGTTACTTCAGTAAATACACAAGCACCTGTACCTGTAAGCTTTGCTGCACCGAACTGATCTAAATACTGCATTGCTTCATCGACTTCGGGGTATAAACTTTTTGCCACAGGCTCAAAGTTGTTTCCAAAATCAGATGGCATATCCTGATAGCCGCAAAATTTAGTAGGCTTCGTGTCTCTTGTCAACGTTTTTTGTGAAAAAAGCAGTTGAGTGCTGATAAAACAGTCAGGTTTTAACACAATGTACTGTTTTTGATCTAAATCTATGAATGTTAAGTGTTCACCAATGCCTTCAGCCCATGCATTTAAACCATGTACAAATACCGGAACATCTGCGCCAAGTTGTAAACCTAAGGCTGCCAATTGTTCAGTATTTCGTTCACATTGCCATAATTTATTCAGCACAATAAGCGTGGTTGCAGCATTGGATGAACCCCCGCCTAGTCCTGCACCCATAGGAATATTTTTCTCAATGCGGATACTTTGTGCAGTCAAATTTTTCGCGAAAGGTTTGAGTATTTGCGCAGCACGAAAAATAAGGTTTTGTTCTAGATTGACATCATTTAAACCATCTATTTGAATCAAAGCTTGCTCATCTGTTACTTCGCATTGGCTAAATTCAAGCCAGTCGCAAAGATCAATGAGCTGAAAAATGGTCTGTAATTCGTGATAGCCGTTGGCACGGCGACCCGTGATATGCAAAAAAAGATTAAGTTTTGCTGGAGAAGGTACACGAATCACAGAAGTCATAAGTCAGCTTAGAAAAAATTAACGATTTTGAATGATCATTGTAATACGGTTTTCTGTACCGTTCTCAAGCGATTGTTTTAAAATTAACTTATTTGGCAGCTGTGCAGCATCGTTGTAGCTTAGATCTACGGTCCAACCATCTTCAAGTATCTGTTGAGGGCGTTCTGCGGTATCACGGGTGATTTTTGCTTGAGTCGTTGCAGGACGTGCTTGAACCCAATCAACTAAATGGGTGATTGGAGCTTGCCAACCTGTTGCACGTTCAAGTAATTCTTCTGGTGTATCTGCTTCAATGAGGCCGGTTTTTGCACTATTGAGTTGAACGAGCCCTGATTTGCCAGATATTTGGGTTTTACCGACACCTAAAATACCACTCAGTTCAATCTCGTATTCTTCACGGTCTTGTGCCCACGTAAAAAATGCGCTACCTGTTTGCTGAGGGGTTCGAACACCAATCTTACCTTGTAGATTAAATTGGTTTGCAGCAATTTCTTCGGGCGTAGGCGGAGTTTGGGGTTGTACATATTGCTGACAACCGGTGAAAAATAATGTACAGCAAGTGAGGGTGGATAACCCAAATTTTGAAGTTATACGCATAAAAATGTTTTAACTCTTTTTCATTTGTAGGGGTAACAATAACGAATCCAGCTGTTCTAATTGCGGATCATTCGGGTATTTTTGTTGGAGTTGTTGTAACAGGGTGTCAAATTTTGACAAGTCACCTAACATAAAGACAGAACGCGCATAGCGAACACCTATTTTGACGCTATTGCTTAATTCAAAAGCTTTTTCTAACACGGCCGCAGCTGTACTATAATCATTTTGTAAATAACAAATATAGCCGAGTGTATCCAATATCGAAGCTTGTTCAGGCGCATATTCCAAGGCATGTTCAACATATTTACGCGCCTCATCTAAACGGCGGTTTTGCACGGCTAAGGTGTAGGCATAAGCATTCAAATAGGTTGGGCTATTGGGCTCAATTTCGAGTAATTGTTTAAGCAGTCTGTCCAGTTTATCTTTATCTTGATGGGCATCTAAAAGTAAAACTTCTGAATAAATTAATTCTGGATCATCGGGTAAGTTTCGTACTGCTTCATCAAGTAAGCGAATGGCTGCTTTTTTATTATTCATGAGTTTAAGAATATCCGCCTGAGCCAAATACAGAAAACTTGCATGTTGTGGATAGTTGACACGTTCTTGCGTTAAAAAGCGCAAAGCATCATGCAATTTACTTTGTTGAGCAAAAATACTGATCATATTACGGCGTGAAACGGTATATAAGCTGCCATCGACCAAGCGATAGTAGGCTTTTGCAGTTTCAAAATGTTGTTTACGTTCCGCATTGACAGCCAAATAGTAATAAGCTTCGTTTTGATATTGCGATGAATAACGTAGTTCGACCAAATATTTTTCAGCTTTTTCATATAGCTCTAAGTCGATACTGGTTAAACCCGCCATGAATAAGCCTTCTTCAGCATCAGGCCATTTTTTTAAAATGTCTTCTAATTTTTTGAGACCAAGTTCTGATTGGTTAATTTTAATCAGATATTTGGCTTCGGCGAGTCGCACTTCCATATTATTTCGGTGCTTACGACTGGATTTTTCAAACCATTTTAAAACTTCATCTTCATCGCCCATAGCCATTAATAAATTGGCTTTCATTAAAATGTAGCCAGTGACTTTTGGACGTTTTTTTAGTGCAAGATTAATGGTGTCAAGTGCATCTGCAATTTCACCATTTTGTGCCTGTAAGCCTGCGACTAAAACCAAAATAGAAGGATTATTTTTTTCTTTACTGGCACTTAAAGCCTGAATGAGATAAGCACGATCGTCCGTCGATTCAGGTGAAATACCTGCCAAGATTTGCTCAAGGTCTGCATTTGGGTCAATAGTTAATATTTTATCGAGTGTTTCCGCCGCGAGTTCGTACTCATGGGATTTTAACGCGATATGTGATAAATAAAATAAAGCAGGAACGTCTTCAGGTTCTTGCACCACCCAATGGGTTGCAATGTCTAATGCTGCATGTAAGTCATTTTGCTCAATCGCAACATTTAGAGCGCGTTGCTTGACCATACTTGATTTACTTTTAATCGCAAGAACAGTGTAATTATGCAAAGCAGTTGGAATATCTTGGTATGCCAATGCAAACTCAGCAATCATACTTTGTTTTATTGCATCATATCCTGAATTTGCATGGTAAACTTCTCCAACTGCCCGAATAGGGAGAGTTGAAGCCATGCTACCCACAAGTAAGAATGTGGTAGAATAATGCTTTATTGTCTGGCCGTTAATTCGGCTATTTGTTAGACGCAATTTTTCTTGATCCAAGTAATGCTTTTTATGACACCGATGTTGCACAATAGCATAAATTTAGCGAAATGATGATCTGATATGTCTTTCTTTGCATTGGGTGTCAACCATCAAACCGCCTCTGTAGAACTGCGTGAGCAAGTCGCATTTAACCCTGAAAAGTTAAGTGCTTTACTTGAACAGCAAAGCCACACCCCTGAATTGAATGACATGGTGGTGGTGTCTACATGTAATCGTACCGAAGTGTATGCGATGTCTGAAAATGCAGACATGGTATTGAATTGGCTCGCCCAATCAAATGGTATTGATGTAAAGCAATTGTCAAATCACGTGTATCGTTATGAAAATGCGCAAGCCGTAACACATTTAATGCGGGTTGCGAGTGGTCTTGATTCTTTGATGCTTGGTGAGCCGCAAATTTTAGGGCAAGTGAAAACGGCCTTATCTTTAGCCAAAGATGCGTCAACTGTTTCTCCCAATTTAAACCGAATTTTTGAATATGCTTTTTATGCAGCGAAGCGAGTACGTTCTGAAACTGCTGTTGGAAGTCACGCTGTTTCAATGGGTTATGCAGTAGCGCAGTTAGCTTTACAGGTGTTTAGCAAGCCCGAACAACTAACCGTGATGGTTGTTGCTGCTGGTGAAATGAATAGTCTTGTGGCGAAGCATTTAGCTGAAATGGGTGTTGGTAAAATCATAATTTGTAACCGTACACGCGCACGTGCTGAAGCTTTGGCCCAAGAAATTGCACATCGCGTTGAAGTTGAAATTATTGAATTTGATGATCTGGCGGCTAATTTGTATCGCGCAGATGTGATCTCAAGTTGTACTGGTAGTTTGCATCAGGTTATTCATTTTGCTGATGTAAAAGCCGCATTGAAAAAACGTCGTTATAAGCAAATGTTGTTAGTGGATTTGGCTGTACCACGTGATATTGAAGCGAAAGTGGAAAGTCTAGATGGCGTCTATTTGTACGGTGTTGATGACCTGCAAACGGTGATTGAAGAAAACTTAGCTCAGCGTCGGCAAGCAGCGGTTGAAGCTGAAGTTATGGTCAATCAGCTTGCGACTGATTTGATCACGCAACAAAAAGTGAATCAAGCTGGCTCAACAATTCATGCCTACCGTGCACAGGGTGAAGCTTTACGTCAGGAAGAATTGGCTTTGGCTTTAAATCGTCTGCAAAAAGGGGAAGATGCTGCGCAAGTCATGCAAGAGTTTTCTCATCGCTTAACACAAAAATTACTGCATCCGACATCTATTGCATTGCGCCATGCAGCGACCGCTGAAGATCCAGCCTATTTTGAAATGTTAGAACAAGATTTGGTTCATACTGCGGAAAATCGTCGTAAACCGAAGAAATAACTCGCTGCAAATATTCAATGTTTTATTAAATGCCATGCATATTATAGGGGCTTATTTCCGCCCAAAAATTTAATCTTCAAGTAAAGTCAGTGATCGTTTTTTCGCAATCTCTGCAATTCGTTGTTTGAGATTGCGCATTTCTGCCAGTGACGAGAACTTATTGGTTTTAATTTTTTGCTCTAAGAAAGCATATTGCAGCTTAGTCGAAAAATCTGCTGCCAGCTTATCCGCCTGTTCAGGCGAAGACGTATAGTCGCTTATATTTGCGTGTTCTAAAATATGCTGCAATTCATGATGATGAGCCGCACACGCACCTAACACATAATAAGTCGAAAGCTCAGGGTCATCAGGTAACTCATCGAAAATCACATTGAAAATATTCAATATGTGGAAGAGTAATAAGTCTTGTGAAACCAGTGCGCGTAATGGCTCAAAGTGAATATAAAGATAAGGGTGGTTAATTAAAATGGCGATGACATATTCTTCAGCATCAATTTTGGTACTGAAGCTCAAAGAAGCATCATTGTTAACTTGTGGTTGCCACTTACGATTAAAACCTAATTTTTCACGGAAGAATTGCTGTAATAAATAACGGAATGAACCATGCTTCGGTAATAGCTCTGTCAAATTTTTTAATTCGCCCATCACCTGACTTTTACCTTCAGGTGTTGCAATATTTTGGTTCTGCGTCAACAGAGCAAAAATAAAATCCGACATTAATGGTGATTGATCTAATAAACGTCGGAAATTTTCAATGCCTTCGCGGCGAATGAGCGAGTCAGGGTCGTGATCATTTGGCAGTACAAAGAACTTGAGTTCGCGGCCGTCATTCAGCAGCGGTAGAGCAATTTCAAGGGTACGACGTGCTGCTTTTTGACCAGCAGCATCACCATCAAAAGCAATAGTGATTCGATTATTTTGTTTAAATAAAATATTTAAATGATCGGTATTGCTGGCTGTCCCTAGTGTTGCTACAGCACCATGTATGCCATATTGCTGTAATGCAATGACATCCATGTAACCCTCCACCATGAGCCAGTCTTGCGCTTTCTGTTTACGGCCTTCATATAGGCCGTAAAGCAATTGGTTTTTATGGAAGACCTCAGAATCTGGCGAGTTAATGTATTTGGGCTTAATCTCGTCATTCAGGGCACGACCACCAAAACCGACAACACGGCCTTTATTATCGCGAATCGGGAAAATAACCCGTTCACGTAATAAGTCGAAGTCACGTCCGCTATCACTGGTACGAATCAGGCCTAATAACTTAAGCCCTTCGATATCTTGTGGAAACGCTTTTTCTAAATGCTGCCAATCTTCAGGGGCATAACCCAGCCGCCAATAGGCAATGGTTTCTGCACTCAGCCCACGCTGTTTAAAATAGGCTTGACCGATTTGGCTTAATGGAAGCTGTTGCTCATAAAATTGGGCGACATTTTCTAATAGGTCGTAAAGGTTACCGTCTTGCGGGACATCTTCAAAACCATCAGCAATTTGATCGAAATGCGCAAATGGATCATTGCCATAAAAAGCTTCGTCTGCAGACTGAAACTCAGCAAATGGATCATGTTCAAAAACTGCGGGTGTATCTGAATTTGATGGTTGTTGAACCAGAGGCTCTTGTGTCGATGCAGCAGGCTTTTTTTCTACAGGTTTGGGTTTTGACTCACGTTTATATTTAAGTTTATTTGAGTCTGTATTGTCTTTAGGGAGCTCAATACCTGTTTGGCTAGAGAGATCCTTCATTACTTCAATAAAGTTTCGGCTACCGATATCCATTAAAAAGCGAATGGCATTACCATTGGCTTGACACCCAAAACAGTGAAAGTATTGTTTATCACGATATACATGGAAAGATGGCGATTTTTCCTGATGGAAAGGGCAACATCCAGAATAGGTGCGTCCGGTCTTTTTCAATTTCACAAACTGACCAATCACATCGACAATGTCGGTGCGATCTAAAATTTGATCAATGGTGTGTTGTGGAATTGCCATGCTGTATTGTCTGTCTATTCGGTCAGTTAGTGCAGTTCTTTAAGTAAAATAACGTCAGCAATGCTGTAATTCATTTCTACAAAATCGGTATGTGCTAAAGAGTGCGTATCTTTTAATCTATCTGATAAATTTCATCATGAAAAGACAAAAGGGCAAGTATTCTAACTTGCCCTTTGTAAAAAATCGACAATATATGAACTGATATTATTCAGCTGCTTCGGTCGATTGTGTTTTTTCATCTTTTGGACGATCGAGTAAGCCAAAGCTTAAACGATTAGTCAAACTACGTTTTTCTTCATCGGCCTCAACTTCAGACGGGTTTTGTTCCGTTAAAGTTTGGGCTTCTTTACCAAAAATACCTAAGGTCGCACGGTTAATAAAACTACCTTCACTACGTGCGGCACGCATATTCACGGTACCGTCGGACTTAACCAATTTAGGGTAGTTGAGCTTCAGCACTTCAATATATTGTTGAGATGTTGTTTTATCACCGAGTTTGTCATAGCCATAAGCGACAGTTGCTAAAGCTTCGGGTACTTGCGGTGCTTGCGGGTAGTGTTCAATCACCCAAAGTGAGCGCTCAACCGCAGCTAACCATGCTTTACGCTTTACGTTGAAACGTGCAGCATTCATTTCGCTTTCAGCCAATTCTTGGCTAATAAACTTCATGCGCTGTGCGGCATCAACAGCATATTCGCTTGAAGGATAACGACGAATAAAGTCGACAAAGTTCTGGTATGCCACTTTTAAATAGCTGACATCACGGTGTGACTGTTTTAATGACGTATAGCGAAGTAAACCGTTATAGTTTTGCTCCATGTTTGACACACCACGCACATAGTAAGCGTAGTCAACTTGTGGATGCTGTGGATTCATACGAATAAAACGGTCTGCAAGTGCGATTGCACCTTCATAGTCTTTTTGCTGAAATTTTACATACAATAGTTCAAGTTGCGCTTGCTGTGCATAGTTACCCGTAGGGTAATAGGTTTCAAGTGCTTCAAGGTGTTTTGCCGCATCTGTATATTGGTTACGTTCAAGCGCTTTTTTTGCTTTTTCGATATAAACCTGTTCGCTTGATTGTGGACCTGTGTCGACCACTTCTTTCTTTGGATTACTGCTACAGCCTACCATTGCCGATGCAATGCCTATAGTTAGAGCAAGCATTGTCATTTTATATTTTGGTAGCGACATAAAAATTCCTCTGTTAATACGGGCAATGAGCTACAATTGAACTATTAAACCACTTTTGTCTGAATGAGCAAATGAGTCAAGCACAATCTTCCAATTCTAATTTCCCTGAAACTGATTTCAATTTACTTGAAGATTCTGAGGATGCAGATAACCATACTTCAGACTCAACTGCAACACGTTTATCGTTGCAATTTCAATTGGATGAAAGCTATTTAGGACAACGTATCGACCAAGTTTCTGCGCTGGTTTGGACTGATTTTTCTCGTGAAAAACTCAAACAATGGCTCAAAGAGGGCCATTTGTTGGTCAATGGTAACACTGTCAAGCCAAAGTACAAATGTGAAGGCAATGAGCTTTTAACACTCGAAGTTGAGCTTGAAGCACAGACACGCAGCTTACCTGAAGACATTCCATTAAATATTGTCTATGAAGATGACGATATTATGGTGATTAACAAACCTGTGGGTATGGTAGTACATCCGGGTGCAGGTAATAGTAGCGGAACGTTAGTGAATGCGATTTTGCATCATTATCCAAAATCGGCTGAACTTACACGTGCGGGCTTAGTCCATCGTATTGATAAGGATACATCAGGCCTACTTGTTGTAGCTAAAAACTTAGAGTCTCAATTTTCATTGAGTAAGCAGCTTGCGAAAAAGTCTGTTTATCGCGTTTATGATCTTGTAGTGTACGGCAATATCATTGCAGGTGGCACGATTGATGAGCCAATTAAACGTCATCCGGTTGATCGCGTAAAAATGGCGGTGTTACCAGGCGGTAAAGAAGCAGTGACTCACTATAATGTGAAAGAACGTTTCCAAAACTTTACTCGTATTCAAGCACGTCTTGAGACAGGTCGTACACATCAAATTCGTGTGCATCTGATGTATATTGGTCATGGTCTTGTTGGCGATCCCGTTTATATGCCACGTGTACGTATGCCAGCAGGCGCCTCACAATTACTTGACGACACTTTGCGTGGCTTTAAACGTCAGGCATTGCATGCTGTGCAACTGGGCTTAGTTCATCCACGTACAGGTGAAGACATGATGTTTGATGCACCATGGCCAGAAGACTTCAATCATTTAGTTGAAGTGCTCCGTACAGAAAATAAAGCTTACTAAGCTGAAGACTGATTTACTCGCTATAGTTACAAAGGACGACAACATGCAATTTGTTCAGGGACTGCCACACGGCGTATATGTGGGACAAACACGTGTACATCATGAGCAAATGCAGTCATCAGATGTACCTGAATTAGCAGGGTTTAACCTTGCTTTGCATGTTGGTGACAATCCTGCACGTGTGCAAAAACACCGGATGCAATTGCTTCAAGACTTTGCAGGCTATGGCGTGGATAAAATCAGTTGGATGAATCAAACTCATAGTACCATTTGTCATACGATTAATGAGCAAATGTATTTTGCTGCGCCTGAAGGCGATGGTATGACAACTCAGCGTAAGCACCACGTATTAATGATGATGACAGCAGATTGTTTGCCGATAGTATTAGTTAATGCGGATGGAAGCGAAGTTGCCAACTTACACGCAGGTTGGAAAGGTTTAGCACACGGTATTGTTGAAAATACTATTGTAGCTATGCAAAGTCAGCCTGTTGTGGCCTGGTTGGGTGCAGCCATTAGCCAAGACTGTTTTGAGATCGGTGCTGAAGTTAAGACGGCCTTTTGTTCCAAGTATCCTGAACTAGAGACAGCTTTTAAAGAAGGTGTTAAAGCAGGGAAGTACTATGCGGACCTGTATGCTATAGCCACTTATATACTTAAATTACATGGTGTTGAAGCTGTACTCGGTGGAGACCAATGTTCATTCAGCCAAGCGGATCAATATTATTCATACCGTAGAGAAGCAAAAACAGGTCGTATGGCAACATTCGTTTTTATGGCGTGAAAATGCTAAACTTGACTGAATCTATCGACTTTTAATTGTTATGTCTTTGACTGCTAAATCTCTTGCTGTTGTTTATCACAGTCCATATGGACATACTGCTAAAGTAGCCCAATATATTACGCAAGGTGCTGAAAAAGCGGGTGTTCAAGTACATTTAATGAATGTTGAACAAGTTGATTGGGATGTGCTTGATGCGGCAGATGCGATAATTTTTGGTTGCCCTACCTATATGGGGAGCTTGAGTGCTGCCATGAAACTTTTTATGGAGCAGTCTTCTAAGCGCTGGTTAGCACGCAGTTGGCAGGGTAAATTAGCTGCTGGTTTTACCAATGGCGGAGGTCTTAGTGGTGATAAATTGGCTGTTTTACAGCAAATTAATCTTTTTGCCATGCAACATGGCATGTTGTGGTCGGGCTTACCTCTTATGCCAACAGGGCGAAGCACTACAGATTTAAACCGTATGTCGAGCTTCTTGGGGCTAATGACACAATCTGATAATGCACCCGTTGAGGTGACGCCACCTGAAGGAGATTTAACAACGGCTGTTTGGTTTGGTGAATACATCGGATTGTTGTTAAATAAAATTAATTAATTTGTAAGAAAATACACTTAGAAATTATGATATAAATCACTGAAAAGCCTGGAGAATAAAATATCTTCAGGCTTTTTTATTAAGTTTTTATGCATACTTATTGGCATTATGTATCATTTATCTGTGATACGTGTCACAAAAATGATATTCATTTGCTCAAAAACTATTGATTTAATCTTCTCATAAAAATCCACTCGGGATGGGTGGAAATATGAAAAAGGATTAATTAATAATGAAAAAATCAGCATTAATCATTGCGTTATCTGCCTTGTCGCTCACATCATTTGTATACGCTAATGAAGGCCTTGTAAGCTTAGATGATCAAGAGTTGTCTAGTATTGATGGTGCTGCATTAATTAATCTGAGTGTTGTTGATCCTGAGAATACCAATGCTTTGATGAAAGCAGCCAATGTCGGTTTTTATAAACTTGGTATGGATGCTGAAATGGATATTAACGTCAATGTTAAAAGCCTAAGGCTTGGATGTGGCGGTGTAAATGGCGCGGGTGCATGCGATATTGATATCGATAATTTAAGTCTGAGCGGGCAAAGTAGCTCTTCGGATGGCCGTGCTAGTTCTTCTGCAAAATTAACCAATCCATTCATAGAACTTGCAATAAAAAATCCAAAAAGTGCATCGCAACGTGAGGTTGTTGGCTTCCGTTTGAGTGCAGATAAAGTGGTAGGTTTATTAACTACAGGTACAGAAAATACCAGCAAACCCAATGGTATTAATAACTTATCTGGTTATATGAAAGTACAGTCCGATAGTAGTGGTATGATTAAAGGTCTCGCAAGTACAGCTGGCACGCGATATAACCTGTACGGTTCAAATCAATACGGTAATTTATCAGTGACTGGGCGACTTCAAGCTTTAGGCTTGGGAGGCTTGGCCGAGGTTGATTTTAAAACCACAGCGGGTGGTTTTAATATCCCAAATATCGAGCGTAATCCATTTACCACACCGGCAATTGTGGTGAATGGTACGCGGATGAAAGATGTGACTTTGGTATCTCAAGTCAAAGTCCCAGATATCTTACTGGGTGATGACAAAAGTGGATATCCAGCAGCTGGGACTGTAAGTTATAACGCGAATGGTAACCCCACGGGTGTGACAGCTCTTGGCGGTAAGGTAACTGCCACGGTGACAGGGTGTGATTGGTTAGCCTGTCTGCTCGCACCCACAGGTTCAAAATTTGAAAATGTCTATATGAGCGGTAAAATTACGGGAATCACTGCGGATTTAACATTAAAACAATCATTGGGTTTAATTCATAACTTACCAATTAATTCAGCAATGTCACTTAGTCTACAAAAGCAAGCCATTAAGTGGTTGGGCACCAATGATGATGATATTGCTCAAACAGGATGGTGGTTATCGGCTAAAGATCCTGTAAACATTGGTGAAGTGATTCCACAAGATTTAATTAATATTGAACAGTTTTTTCCTCAAATTGGTACAGCAGTCAGTGCTTACCTAAATACTAATCCTGCCAAGACCAGCGATTTGGGTGGTTTATTAAAAATTGGTGCTTTGACAGCAAATATTGGTAATGTGGATTTAAGCAAGTCACCACTAAAACTTAATGTTGAAAACTTAATCCTAAATGGGCAAGGTTTTGCACCGAACTGTTTTGGTGGTTTGAAATTCTGTTAAATGCTGATTGCAACATATAAAAAACCTCCGAATTGGAGGTTTTTTTATTTTGTATCTACATGCGGACTTATTTATGGAAAATCCGTGCTTTATCACGTTGCCAGTCACGGTCTTTTTCAGTCGCGCGTTTGTCATGTAATTGCTTACCTTTTACCAAAGCAATTTCCAATTTGGCATTTGGTCCTTTCCAATAACACGCTAAAGGCACACACGAATAGCCTTTTTGGTTAATCGCACCTTGTAACTTTTCAATTTCACGACGATTAAGTAAAAGCTTACGTGTACGTGTCGCTTCAGGTACAACATGTGTTGAAGCACTTAGCAAAGGCTGTACTTGCGCACCAAATAAGAAAGCTTCACCATTTTTAAATGTAATATAACTTTCCACAATGGTCATACGACCCGCGCGCATAGACTTGACTTCCCAGCCTTGTAGAGAAAGGCCAGCTTCAAATTTTTCTTCAATAAAATAATCATGACGAGCACGCTTGTTGAGTGCAATCGTTCCGCCGTTATTCTTTTTAACTACAATACTTGCTTTCGCCATAATCTAATACTTCCAAACTTAAGACTATTGTACCCGAACTTTTGAAGAGATGAAGTCTTTAAATTAATCGAGTTACTTCACCTATAAATCAAGATTTTGCTAAAATACCCATCTACAAAATAAACAGAGTACAGCTGGATGTCTAAAACTCGTGTAATTTATCCGGGCACATTCGATCCAATTACCAATGGTCATATTGATCTAGTCACTCGTGCATCACGTATGTTTGATGAAGTTGTTGTGGCAATTGCAATTGGTCATCACAAAAACCCAGTATTTAGTCTGGATGAACGTGTCGCACTTGCACAAGAGTCATTAAGTCATCTGTCTAATGTTGAATTTGTAGGTTTTGATGGTTTGTTGGTAAATTTCTTTAATGAACAAAAAGCCACTGCGGTACTGCGTGGTTTACGTGCAGTTTCAGATTTTGAATATGAATTTCAATTGGCCAACATGAATCGCCGTTTAGATTCTAAATTTGAAGCGGTATTCCTAACACCATCAGAGCAATATTCTTTTATTTCATCGACATTAGTGCGTGAAATTGCTCGTTTAAATGGTGATGTAACACAGTTTGTTCCTCAAGCTGTGGTCGAAGCCTTTAAACGGAAACAACAACAAGGCTGGTAGAGTGTCTTTATATATCACTGATGAATGCATCAATTGCGATGTTTGTGAACCTGTATGCCCAAATGAGGCAATTTTTATGGGTGAGGTCATTTATGAAATTAATCCAGACCTATGTACGGAGTGTGTAGGTCATCATGACAAACCACAATGTCAGTTGTTTTGTCCTGTAGATTGTATTCCGCTTGATCCATCACATGCAGAAACCCAAGAGCAACTTTTGCAGAAGTATGAAAAACTGATTGCTCAAAAAACATCAAGCAATTAGTTTGCAAATTTGTTAGAATTCGCCCCGAAGTGAACCAGACGATCGCTGCTGTGTATAGGTCTTCGTGACTAAAGCAGGGGAGGAAAGTCCGGGCTTCATAGGGCAAGGTGCCAGGTAACGCCTGGGCGGCGTGAGCCGACGGAAAGTGCAGCAGAGAGTAGACCGCCTTCATTATGGTTTTGAGCAATCAAAATCGGAGGTAAGGGTGAAAGGGTGCGGTAAGAGCGCACCGCATGACTGGTAACAGTTCATGGCATGGTAAACCCCACCGGAAGCAAGACCAAATAGGGATCCTTTAGGCATGGCCCATGCTGGATCCGGGTAGGTCGCTTGAGCGTATGAGTGATTGTACGCCTAGAGGAATGATCGTCCTCGACAGAACCCGGCTTATCGGTTCACTTCAACAAATTTTGATCAAATACGCGCATTATGGGCTTGACGATATTTAAATATCCCTCCATAATGCGCGCACAGTTTAAGGCTATGTAGCTCAGTTGGTTAGAGCACCGCACTCATAATGCGGGGGTCACAAGTTCAAGTCTCGTCATAGCCACCATATTCAAAAAAAGACCACTCCGATTGAGTGGTCTTTTTTTATGTCTCAATTTTCCAAATTTAAAAAATTAACGATAAATAAAACGACGCATACCTGCACGTAAGGCAAATGCGCCATGCATATATATGCCCCCGAGCCAATACGGCACATTAAAAACTTCTGAATAGCGATATTTGACTAAACCAAATTCAGCTAATAGTCCTTCAAAGAACATGCCGCCAATGGCAAGCATAATGGCTAATATCAGTAGCCATGTACGCTCATAGCTAAATAACCAGCGAATAAAAAAGCTAATATAGAAAATCCAGCACAATGCTTCTGGGTGGAAGTTACCAAAACCACTGAGTATGTAGACAATCGCAAAGAGCACCAAAGCCTCAATCAATGGAGCTGTACCGTCGTGATGGCAACTGAGCTGAGTCATCACATAGTGTTTGAATAGTTGCGTAAGTTGGATGTAGCTAAATGCCATGAAAGCAAAGGCAATAAAAAAGCCGGGGAATACCCACCAAGCCTGATTAAAAAATATTGGGTCTGGATAACTAAGCGTCTGGGTATAGACATGAATCGCATCGCAAAAAGTTGCGACGACTGCTGCCAGTAGGGCAAGTATAAATATGCCTGAGAATTGAGTGGTTCTCGTCATCATTCATCCTGAAAAGTAGTGATCTTTTTATTTTGTGAGTTCTTTATAGTATGAATTTAGAGAAAAGGCTATGACAAGTTGCGAGATGCTCATGTGTTAAATGTTAATTTATAGAGCTACTGTTATACTTAATATATAGTTAACTTGATGAATATAAATAGAAATGATAGATAACCAATTGAACTGGTCTAAAGATAATTTTGAGAATATTGAAACTGCATGGGAGGGTGATCTTTGGGATCGCCGCCGTTTAGGAGAGCAACTCACCAACTATGTTGACCGCTTAAATTGTGGAGCTGTCCTTGCTTTGGATGCACGATGGGGTGAGGGTAAAACGTGGTTTGTCCGTCATTGGGCGAAGCATTTAGATGATACTCAGCATAACGTGATTTATTTGGATGCATTTGCTAATGATTATTTGGAAGATCCATTTTTAACGATTGCAGCTGAAATAAGTCAAACTTTTAAAGAGTTAGAAGAAATTGATGATGATGAAATTAAAGATTTTAATGCTAAGACTGCTTCAGTATTAATATCGTTGGCGGCTGTCATACCAATGATTGCGGCTAAAGCGGGCATGCATTGGATTGGCTTGGGTGGAGCTGGAGAAGCATTTAAAGAGGTATATGAAGAAGGAAAAGCATTGTATGACACAGCAAGTGAGGAAATAGCTGCAAAAGTTAAGGAGAAAATCGAAAAGAAAATAGAGAATTATCAAGTTGAGAAACAAACAATTCATGACTTTAAGAAAGAACTTGCTGTATTAGCTGGAAAATTAGATAAACCTTTAGTTTTTATTATTGATGAATTGGATCGATGTCGTCCTGATTTTGCAATTCGTCTAATTGAAAGAATTAAACACTTTTTTGATATTCCAAAAATTGTTTTTGTTTTGGTAATGAATAAGCCTCAACTATTACAATCAGTCAAATCATACTATGGCTATGATTCAGAGATGAATGGAGATTATCTGGAGAAATTTGTGGATTTCACAATTCACCTGTCGAACGAGGGCGATATTTATGATTTTGAAGAAGTTATTAAATACGAGTTATTCAGAATTGGTGAGTTGAAATCTATTAATGATAGGAATGAGTTATTTTATTGGTTATTAGGCTTGCAGCTTGATAAAAGGCTAAATAGTAGAGAGTTAATTAAAAAGCTGAATCAATATGCGTTGTTGAGAACGTCGAATCAGAAGAAGAATTTAATTTTGCTTAGTTTGATAATGGGGCAGAAACCTTATGTAAATTATCATATTTTTATCCAATCAATTGTCAAAAAAATCAATGAATATTTGTGTACTAATAAACGCAGTTTTATGCAAAGACATAATTTGAGTACATGGGGTTCTAACGGTATTAGTGACATTGAAGAATCAGAGTGGTTTAGATTGATTTTGGAAAAAGACTTGGATATTAAAGATACATTTATTGATAAGATTCTTTCCGCATATGATAATGCTAAAAAGAGTAAAGATCCTGAATATCAATTGATTAATGTATTGAAAGATGTATCAATCTCTGAGCTAGATCATTCAAATAATTTTATTAAAGATTGGCAGTCATATATAGATAAAGGGCTTTAATCCATTATAGATTAAAAAATGGACTAATTTATCAACATTATCTGTCTGTAACTGTTCCCGCATTTTTAGAAACTGCTTTTCATCTAAGTCATAGAGCTTAAGTGAAAGCAGTTTTTCGATATCTTCTTCAGGAAAGCGATATTTAATAATTTGAGCAGGCACTCCGCCCACTACAGCATATGGTGGTACGTCTTTGGTCACCACCGCGCCTGTAGCCACCACAGCACCTTCACCAAGTGTAACGCCTTGCATAATCATGGCACGTGAGCCGATCCAGCAGCCATCACCAATGATTGTGTTACCGGCAGGTACAAAACTACGTGTATCAAACGGAAATGCTGAAATCCAGTCAGTACGGTGGAGTTGGTTGCCGCCCATCATAATCACGCATTCTGCGCCAAAACAGACAAAATTACCGATATATAGCTGGTCTATCGGCTTCTCAGCTGTTGCAGGTTTATCATGTAAATAACGCACCACACAGCGCTCAAAACCCTGATCCCAATATGCAGAATAATATGAATAATTACCTTTGATGTGAATATTAGGGTTCTTCACTGTTTTAGAGATGAACTCAAACTCACACCAATGATTGACAGGGGAATTAATCAATTTTTCAGACATAATTTTAAATAGCTTAATGATTCGCGTGACTATTCTAGCTGACTCACTATAAATGTCGACTATAGATAAATGCTTAAGCCCGTTTTAAATGCAGCAAATGCGTGGCTTGAGTATGTCGTATTCCATCCTTACGATTTGCAAAATAACGCTGAGTAATGTCATGTGCAGATAAATCTTCTAAGACCACATAACCTAGCCTTGAAACGGCACGGTGTAACTCATCACTGTGAAATGTCCCAATAATGGGTTCACTTAAAAAATAGGTAAATTTGGAAACAGCAAATGATCCGACACGCTCTAGTCCTGTTAAATCTTGATAGGGAATGGAATAGTCTAAAACCAATTCGCTGCCTGTGGCTGCAAATTCGGCAATGGTTTGTAAGGTGCTAAAAGTTGTTTCTGGTTTTAAATAATGCGTCGTTCCAAGCCAAGAAAAGAAAGCAGGTTGCGCGGTATTATATGAACTACGTTTTAAAGCATGCGCTAGATTTTCTTTTTCAAAATCAATTGAAACAAATTCAACATGGTCTGGAATATGGCCAAGTTTTTGTAGACTTTGTATTTTTAATGCCTGAGTATCAGGGTGATCAACTTCAAAGACTTTAATATCGGAGTACTTCTGAGCTAAACGGAGGACAAAAGAATCTAGGCCAGCACCAATCAGCACATATTGTTTAATCCCTTGTTGTAGTGCCATTTCTAATTGATCTTCGGCATAGCGTGAACGTGCTACTACTTGTGCGGTGAGTAATCCAAACGCTTGATTGGGTATTTTACTATTTAACGCTTTTATACACGTACGATTTGAAAGCACTCGACGCCAAATTGGACTGGTGAAATGAAAGGCATAAGGGTCGGAAAAAACAGGTTGGTTCGTATATAGATAATGATTAGCGCGAATGGCAGCAGCAGCTTGCGCTGTTCGGCTTGCATGTCCAAATTTCATCGTGTGTTATGACTCTTTTGTTTTAGATAACACTTTAATGAAATAAGCCATTTGAACAATGACGTATTCAGTCGACTATCTTAAAGTGAAAGAGGACTCCACCCGACAGTCAGGGTGGAGGTGAATTTCAAAGATTTTAACCTTGTTGGTTTTCAATGTATTTTTTAATAATATCCAAAGGTGCGCCACCACAAGACCCTG
>NZ_VPDH01000034.1:0-38584 GCF_013417785.1 Acinetobacter sp. YH12227
TTATTAGGAGATAAACTCAGTGCAAGGAGTTTTGATAGCCAAGTGAATGAGATCCATGCACGTGTAGCAGTTCTTAACAGATTTACGGAATTAGGTCGACCACTTACCCAAGTTACGCCTTAAATTTAGCTCAATTAGGGGCGCTTTGCATTTCAAATCTTTGTGCAACAAAGCCGTTTTGGTAAAGGAATAAAATTAGAAAATATAACGAGAAAGATAGTAAGACTAATAATAATCCCTATTCTTTTGAACGGAAAATACTTGGAATTCGTCTCTATTTCAAAATACATTCTGTAAATAAAAGAGTAGGTATGTTCTTGGGTTAAATTTTTTTGTAGTTCTTCTAATTTCATAATATACCTAAAGAAGAGGTGGTGTCTTACACCACCTCACATGATTGCCTTAAACTACAGAATCGTCCAAATTCGGCGCTAACCAACGCTTCGCCTCATCTAAAGTCCAACCTTTACGCTTCGCATAATCCTCAAGCTGATCGCCTGCGATTTTACCCACGTTAAAGTATTGGCTTTCAGGGTTGGCATAGTAGAAACCGCTGACAGATGAAGGTGGCCACATTGCAAAGCTAGTGGTCAATTGCGTACCAATCTTGTCGGTAGAGCCTAACCAGTCAAACAATGGCGCTTTTTCAGAATGCTCAGGGCAAGCAGGATAACCCGGTGCAGGACGGATGCCCACATACTTCTCTTTAATCAACTCTTCATTGCTTAAAGTTTCAGATGCTTGGTTGCCCCAGAACTCTTTACGGATGCGCTCATGCAAATGCTCCGCAAAAGCTTCAGCAAAACGGTCACCCAAAGATTGAGCCAAAATTGCAGAGTAGTCATCGCCTTTGGCTTTGTACTCATTGGCCATTTCTTCCGCACCAAAGATGGATACAGTGAAACCGCCCAAGTAGTCTTCTGCGACACCTTTAGGCGCAACAAAGTCCGCTAATGACAAGTTTGGTTTACCTGTCACTTTGTCAGACTGTTGACGAATGTGATGGAAGGTATGCGTAACCGATTGACCATCTTCGCTATACACTTCAACCGAATCCGCTGCTGAACGATTTGCAGGGTAAATACCAAACACAGCACGAGCATCAAAACGTTTGTTGTCGATAATATCTTTCAGCATGGTCTGTGCTTGTTCATACAAGTCAGTCGCTGCTTCACCTACAACTTCATCCGTTAAGATAGCAGGGAATTTACCCGCTAAGCTCCAAGAGATAAAGAACGGTGTCCAGTCAAAATACTCAACCAAAGTGTCTAATGGATAATTGGTTAGGGTTTGTGTACCAATAAAGTTTGGCTTCACAGGCGCATTGGCAGCAAAGTCAATTTTTAAGCCATTTTCTACTGATTCAGCATAAGTCAGTTTGGCTGCTTTAGGCTGTTTATTGGCAATACGCTCACGGACTTTTTCATATTCAGCACGTGTGTCCTCAACAAACTTCGGTTTCATTTCTTTAGAAAGTAAAGTTGTTGCTACACCCACCGCACGAGATGCATCGGCAACATAAATCACCGCATCATTTGAATATTGCGGATCAATTTTTACTGCAGTATGCGCTTTAGATGTGGTTGCACCGCCAATCATCAGCGGAACATTAAAGCCTTTACGTTGCATTTCTTTGGCAACAAACACCATTTCATCTAAAGACGGTGTGATCAGACCTGAGAGACCGATGATATCAACTTTTTCATCAATCGCAGTTTGCAAAATCTTCTCGCAAGGCACCATCACCCCAAGGTCGATGATGTCATAGCCGTTACAGCCTAACACTACGCCTACGATATTTTTACCGATGTCATGGACGTCACCTTTTACGGTCGCCATCAAGACTTTACCTTTAGATTGACCGCCAGACTTTTCAGCTTCAATGAACGGGTTCAACCATGCAACAGCTTGTTTCATTACACGTGCAGATTTTACTACCTGTGGTAGGAACATTTTGCCCGAACCGAACAAATCACCCACCACGTTCATGCCGTCCATGAGTGGGCCTTCAATTACATCTAAAGGACGTTTAGCTTTCAGACGTGCTTCTTCAGTATCTTCATCAATGAATGTGGTGATGCCTTTAACAAGCGCATGTTCAAGACGTTTTTCAACTGGAAGTTCACGCCATTCCAAGTTTTCTACTTGTTTTTGCGCAGCGCCTTGACCGCGGTATTTTTCAGCCACTTCAAGTAGCTTTTCCGTTGCATCGTGCTGACTTTCACCTTGATTTTGGTTCAAGATCACATCTTCAACTGCAGCTTTTAGCTCAGGATCGATATCATCATAAATCGCCATTTGACCTGCGTTGACGATACCCATGGTCATGCCTTGCTTGATGGCATGATAAAGGAACACAGAGTGAATCGCTTCACGTACAGGTTCATTACCACGGAAGGAGAACGATACGTTAGACACACCACCTGAAATCATCGCATGTGGTAAGTTTTGTTTAATCCAACCTGTTGCTTCAATAAAGTCCACAGCATAGTTGTTGTGTTCTTCAATACCCGTTGCAACAGCAAACACGTTCGGGTCAAAAATGATGTCTTCAGCAGGGAAGCCAACTTCATTCACAAGTACATCGTAAGAACGTTTACAGATTTCACGTTTACGTTCAGCGGTATCGGCCTGACCTTTTTCATCAAATGCCATGACAATAACAGCAGCACCGTACTGGCGGCATAGACGCGCTTTGTGTACAAACTCGTCATAACCTTCTTTCAAGGAAATTGAGTTAACAACCGCTTTACCTTGTACACATTTTAAGCCTGCCTCAATGATTTCCCATTTTGATGAGTCAATCATGATAGGCACACGTGAAATTTCAGGCTCAGAAGCGACAAGATTCAGGAAGTGCACCATCGCACCTTCTGAATCGAGCATGCCTTCATCCATGTTGATGTCGATGATTTGCGCGCCGGCTTCAACTTGCTGCTGTGCAACATCGAGTGCTTCTGCAAAGTTTTCTTCACGGATTAAGCGTAAGAATTTTTTAGAACCTGTTACGTTGGTACGTTCACCCACGTTCACAAAAAGTGATTCTTCAGTGATGTTAAATGGCTCTAAACCACTTAAACGACACGCAGGTTTTGTTTCAGGTACTTGGCGCGGTGTAATGTCTTTAACTGCATTGTAAATTGCGCGGATGTGATCAGGCGTTGTACCACAACAACCACCGGTAATGTTAATCAAACCGCTTTCAGCAAATTCTTTAATAAAGGCAGCTGTTTCTTCAGGGGTTTCATCATATCCACCGAAGGCATTTGGCAAGCCTGCGTTTGGATGGGCTGAAACAAAAGTATCAGCAACGTCAGCAATGGTTTTGACGTGCGGACGCATGGCATCTGCACCCAAGGCACAGTTGAAACCAATTGATAGCAAGTCGCCGTGACGAACAGAGTTCCAGAACGCCTCTGCGGTTTGGCCTGTTAATGTACGACCTGAGGCATCGGTAATGGTGCCTGAAATCATCAATGGCAATTCGTAGCCAATTTGGTTGAAGACTTCTTTCACTGCAAAGATTGCTGCTTTACAGTTTAATGTATCAAATACTGTCTCAATCAGGAGAATGTCCGCACCACCTTCGATCAGGGCATGTGCAGCTTCAATATAGTTTTCTTTCAGTGCATCAAAGGTGATGTTACGGAACGCAGGGTCATTTACATTGGGTGAAATTGAGCAGGTACGTGATGTTGGCCCGAGTACACCTGCAACAAAACGCGGTTTTTCTGGCGTTGAATATTTTTTGCAGGCTTCTTTGGCAATACGTGCTGCTTCACGGTTAATCTCAGGAACAAGATCTTCCATGTGGTAGTCAGACATTGAAACACGTGTGCCGTTAAAGCTGTTGGTTTCGATAATGTCTGCACCCGCATCAAGATAAGCTTCATGAATACCTTGAATGATTTGAGGTTGTGTTAAGACTAAAAGGTCATTATTGCCTTTGAGGTCAGAAGCCCAGTCCGCAAAACGCTCACCACGGTAGTCAGCTTCTTCGAGTTTATGACGCTGAATCATGGTACCCATGGCACCGTCGATAATCAGAATACGTTGAGCTAGCAGCTCTTTTAGGGTGGCAAGCGTGGACATAAATAACCCCAATCCGATGGAATATAAAATCGGCAAATATATTAACAGAATTCAATGCAGTTTTATTGATATTCAATCGGTTCGAATGAGCCGTTAATATCAGATTGTTGAAAAAACACACGTATTTGATTGCGTTGTGTTTAGAGTAAATATTTGGAAAGCTTCATAAATTTGTCATATACCTAAGGCATGATTGAAAAATAATCGACAGCTAGGACAATGATGACAAGAAATATGACAAGGCCATATTGTTATTGAAACATTGGGTTTCAAACTAAAATCAACTTTTAAAATTGATGATAAGTATTTGAATTATTTTGCGAATACATAGTATTTTGGTTGGTTTTTTCAGACGAGCAAATACAAATAAAGCATGAAATATTGCTTTATATGACACCACTTTGTCATATAATTGTCACAATTAAATTGAACAATATGGGGATTCTAAAATCCTCTATTCTTGCCTGCATGAATTCTAAACAAACTCCCGTAGATTCAGCGCACACGTCGACAGCAACAAAGTCGACGAATGTTCATGTGCCAACACCGAAATTCTTTATGCCGGTGTTCCTGACGTTGATCATTTCAACGTTAATCTATATTGGCTTTCAGGTCACTGCCGACTTGGCACACGTTCCGCCTTTAAGTCTTTATTCCATGATTTTACTGGGCACTGCCTTATTCATCGCACTTGGCTTTGAATTCGTGAATGGTTTCCACGATACAGCCAATGCTGTAGCCACTGTTATTTATACCAATGCTTTATCTGCACCTGTTGCTGTGATGTGGGCAGGTTTTTGTAACTTCCTAGGTGTAATGGTGGCAAGTGGTGCAGTTGCTTACGGTATCATTGCTTTGCTACCAGTCGAATTGATTATGAACGTCGGTTCTGGTGCAGGCTTTGCCATGGTATTTGCCATGCTTATTGCCGCGATTCTTTGGAATTTAGGTACGTGGTTCTTAGGTATTCCAGCATCTAGCTCTCATACACTGATTGGTTCTATCTTAGGTGTGGGCATCATGAACTATCTGTTAAATGCAGGTGGTGCTAGCGGCGTGGATATGGAACAAGTGATGAAAGTGGGTAAAGCATTACTGTTTTCACCACTGATTGGCTTTGCTTTCGCAGCAGTTGTGTTCCTATTGGTGAAAAAAATCTTCAGCAAACAGCTTGAACTCTTTCAGCCACCTGAAGGTAATAAACCACCGCCACCATTAATCCGCGCAATTCTGATCTTTACTTGTACTGGTGTAAGTTTCGCGCACGGTTCAAACGATGGTCAAAAAGGCATGGGTTTAATCATGTTGATTTTGATCGGTTGTGTACCTTTAGCTTACTCGCTAAATAAAAACCTCGACAATCAACACATCCAATCTTTCCATCAATTATCGGCGCAAACTGCAACTGCAATTTATCCAAATCATGATGAAATTGCGGATGAAAAAGCGCGTGACATATTAACAAAATACATTCAAACCAAAGAAATTACACCTGATGTTGTCCCTGCTTTAGCAAGTATGACGGATCACCTAGGTGAGCGTGTTGGTCAATATGGCGACTTAAAAGATATTCCTGAACAAGAAGTATCTTCAATCCGTAATGACATGTATTTAAGTACGACGGCTTTTAAACGTCTTGATAAATCTGAGCAACTTCCAGCAATGGCAGAAGCACAAGAGAAGACTGTTAAAGAATACCGTAGCAATTTAGATTCCTTCCTTCAATACATCCCAACTTGGGTGAAAGTTGCGGTTGCACTTGCACTTGGTCTAGGAACAATGGTGGGTTGGAAGCGTATTGTTGTGACTGTGGGCGAGCGAATTGGTAAAAACCATATGACCTATGGTCAAGGTATGTCTGCAGAGCTTGTAGCAATGTCTACAATTGCAGCGGCTGATGGTTTTGGTATGCCAGTGTCAACTACACACGTATTGAACTCTGCTGTAGCAGGTACCATGGTTGCGAACAAATCAGGTTTGAACTTTAATACAGTGAAAACTATTCTTTCAGCGTGGATTTTCACACTACCAGCAACCATTTGTTTATCAGGCTGCTTATACTGGTTGTTCTTGAAAGTTTTCTAAGATGTTTTCAATATAAAAAACGCTGCAATCGCAGCGTTTTTTTATGCTTTAAAGTTTGGTAAATAGTGCTAACCATTATTGTTTAGCACGTTAAGAAAGCATGTTGAGCACTTTTATAAATACAAATTTCAAATGAAGGATTTTCGCTATTTATTTCTTTAATTTACCAAGCATTTTGTCCAAAGGCAGTTTGTCATTGGCGAAGCCATAGAGTGCAGCAAATGGTAATGCGGTACGTGCGAGATAGGCTACACGCCACAAGCCGCCGTGATTGGCACCAGACATTATCAGCTCAAGTGGATGATCTAGTGGTGTTTCTGGGTTTGCCACAGATGAAGGATTACGTAAATCATGAATCCACAGCGCAGCCATCAAGGCATTGGTCGTTTCAGGATTAAATGACTCAACATCAAACAGTTTGGCACCATTAAATGCGGCTTTTAATAATGGATTCTTTGTGACTGAGCGTGTTGTGGTAGAGGGTGCAATATTAATACTTACACGTTGACCTTGATGGCGAGCAACGGTTGCACGCCATTGTTGAATTCGTTTCGCAAGTGCATAGTTGGGGCCTTGTTCAACCACTAAACAGTCGGCAATTCCGTAAGATTTTCCATTTTCAGCTAAAGTCGTTTGGTTATTATTTTGTTTAAAAAAGTGCTGTGCAGAAATCTTAGCAACACTTTGAGTTAATAATTTTTGAACTTTGCCACGTGCTTGATATTTATCTTGTGCAGCATCCACGATCTCTTTAGGAACAGCATATACATCTGTTGGTGTGCACATAAACATAAGGCTCGTTTCGGCTTTTTGTTGGCTGACATAATCCATAATACTGTCCATGGCCATTGCTACACGCACATGTTTTTCACCATCTAAATAAGCAATAGCAGCCAAGTCAAGTTGATGTTCATTTTGTGCAAGCCACTGCGCAATTTCAGGGATATGTGTCAGTAAATTAGCACCTAATTTTTGTTTCAGTTCCTGAATAGGTGTGTCTGCACTGAGCGCTTCAAGACTAGGGGCGTATAACGTTGCATTGCCTTCTTGAATAGTATTTAAAATACGATCCCATACTCGTTCATTATTAAGATCAATAGCGACAATATTGGCTTTCCACTTGGCAAGCCAGGTCAGTGGGCCAGCTTCTGAGGCTGCACCAAATAGCACCATGGTACGATCTGAAAGGTCAAACCATTCTGGGTGCGCCACCGCTTCGCGTAGAGCATCCGCATGACTTGGTTCAACGACACCAGCATCTTGCCATTTTTGGATTTGTTGAAGTAGAGCATCGCCTTGTAGTTTTTGTCCGTGATAGGGTACATACCATTCGGGAACTGCATTACTTTCACCTTTAAGTTTAATGGTGTGCAGAGGTTGAATAGGTAAATTCATCATTTCATCTAGGGAAAATTTTTCTTGATCACGATAAAAGTTAAAACTATGTTTGGCTTTATTTAAACCGTTGGATGCAATACTCAATGCAGCTTCCGGACTTTGAATACCTTGTTCAACCAAGGCTTTAAAATATTCAGGATATTTCTTACGCCAGTTTTTTTCCTGTTTTGCACGTACAGAGCTTTGGTGATCTACAGAAGCTAAAGCCTCTGCAATAATTTCACGACCGGTTTTGGAGCTACTTGGTTTTTGAGTAGCAGACGAAATAGGGAACTGAAGACCTTCAAGAGAACTGGACATGCAAAATATCTCACCTGACGTTGTCATTAATATACAGATGTATACATTATCTATGCCAATTTAAAAACTCAGGTGGCATAAACTGCCAAAATTGTATGAATTAACATGAATCATGACGTATTTTTGAAATAACCTAAGTACTTAAACTTGAAAAAGCCTTCTATTAAGAAAGCCTTCTTGTTACAAAGGTACGGAATTAACATTGTCTTTTTTGGCTTGTCCAAGTGGACGAAATTCACCATTCCAGTGTGGCTATTTGCTACGATCAGGGTCTATGACAATGCTCCCTTCACGAGTATGAACTGCTCAGGCAGATAGAAAACTCAAAACAAAGCAGCCCAACAATCATTGTGATTTTTTTCATTTGAACATTCCTTTTTATTATTCATTTATAGCCTAAATTACAGCATGCGTGTGTTGTGTATACATTTGAAATAAGCGATCACTAATTTTATTGGTTCATGACTCAGTTGAAGTAATTACTTATTTAAGTCGTGTTAAATACGCTTCTAAGATTAAGGTTTTGTTACGAATAATTCGGGTCAAATTACAGAAAATGTATTTAAGTGTGATATGTGTCACACTTATTATTGAGGTGTGAATAAAGAGAAAAATGGGGGCATAATTGTGTCGAACAAAGTTTATATATTCAATGCCATGCGCCCTGGCTTTGCGAGTGCAGTTTTTTCGAGTTTTGATCTTGCACAGGCTTGGATACAAAAAAATTTCGTCTGTGGGATTCTTACCGAATATCCACTTGATCAGAGTTGTTATGATTGGGCTAAACAATACGGACATTTTAAGGATAAGTCACCGATTGATCGTGCACCCATTTTTATTGCCAACTTTGTTTCTGCCTATCAAAAAACTTGGCATTTTGAACATGGTGAGCTATTACAACCTATGGATGTTTAAAAGTTAAATGATGATTTAAAAGATATAATAAAAAAGGATTCTAAAACTAGAATCCTTTTTTGTTTGAGCGCTAATATTCTATTTTAAAACGGAATATCTAAAAGTTTGTTTAAGAAATGAGGGATTAACTTTGGCTCTAGAATAATCGTCATGACGATACCATATGCCGCTCCCCACAAATGTGCACTGTGGTTAATATTACTGTTGCCACGTTTGCCAGACCAAATGCTATAAGCTACGTACAGTACCGCGAAGATGATCGCGGGAACAGGAATGAAGAATACAAAGATTAATTTCCATGGTTCAAACAAGATATAGGCAAATAGCACAGCAGAAACCGCCCCTGAAGCACCTAAACTAGCCCAATGTGTATCATGTTTATGTTTTAAATAGCTCGGAATAATGGCTGCAATCAAACCACCTAAATAGAACAGCACAAAACCCATGTCAAAAAAGTATTGGCGATAAAAACTTTCAATGACAGAGCCAAAGAAGAATAGGGTAATCATGTTAAATAGAAGGTGAGCACCGTCAGCATGAATAAAGCCGTGGCTGATAAATCGATCATATTCACCACGTTGTAGCGCAGGTGGCCAAAATAACAGACGATTCATGACTTTCTGATTTGAAAAGGCAATAAGGGAAATGACCACAGTAATCAGAATAATTGTCACAGTGTGGTTAAATGGTAATCCCAACATAAATGGCTATTCTACTTGTTAAAATTTGTCTTTAATAATGCCATTAAAAAGTGTGAAAGCGTGAACTTTCAGAATAATTCCGACAATTTTAGTTGATTTTTTCGTAATGCACCGCATCTTAAGCTAAAATAGCCGCTTCAGCTTGAGGAAATATTGTCATGTCGACTGAGAACAACAGCACAGCAGTTGCTGAAGAAATTCCAAACCTATTGATCACACCAACTGCTCAAGAGTATTTGAAGGATCTTTTGGATAAACAAAACACACCAGGTATTGGTGTTCGAGTTTTTGTGGAAAATCCGGGGACGCCGCGTGCTGAATGTTGTATGGCTTACAGTGCACCTGAAGAAGTTGTACCGACAGACTATAAACAGGAATACCCAGATTTCCCTGCCTATGTCGATGCACCATCTATTCCATATTTGTTAGATGCTGTTATTGATTACAATAAAGACCGTTTTGGTGGTCAGCTGACTTTCCGTGCACCAAACTCTAAAGTGCCGCGTGTTGGCCCTGATGCATCTGTGGAAGAACGTATTACTTACGTACTTCAGTCTGAGATTAATCCAGGTTTAGCGGGTCACGGTGGTAACTGTGCATTGGTTGAAGTTGTTGAAGATGAAGAGCATGGTTTAACTGCCGTACTTAAATTTGGTGGTGGTTGCCAAGGTTGTTCTTCTATTGATTTAACGCTTAAACAAGGCGTTGAAACAACTTTAAAACAGCATGTACCTGAATTGATGCGTGTTGTTGACCAAACAGACCATAGTCAGTCTGAGGGTGCTTATTTTAAATAAGCATTCGTGAAGAAAAGCCGCTTTATGCGGTTTTTTTTTGCCCAAAGTTTTTGGAACTGAACAAAAAATAAATAGGACAACTTTGTACAAAGCATAGAAAAATTGGTTTTTACTTAGGGAATCAGTAATTTCCTATTTGTTAATGAGAATGATTATTAAAATTAGTTGCAATATTATTTTTGTTAGTTACAATGCGCAACATAACATTCAATATTTATCCATAAATTAAGTATTTGGAAACACCAATGACGAATAAAATACTGCGCTCTGCACTGACACTTTCAGTTTTAAGTGCCATGGTTAGCTTAACTCATGCGAATGAAGTACCAGCAGAAACAGTCGATGAATCTGTAGTTAAAATGGAGACCATCGTTGTTTCTGCAAGTGGTTCTCAAGTAAATGTAAAGGATGCTCCTGCTTCAATTAGTGTTGTTACAAGCGAAGATTTAAAGCGAAAGCCTTTTAGTAATTTAGCAGAAGTATTAAGTGACTTACCTGGTGTAACTGGTGGTTTTAAAAACTCAGGTTCTGGCTCAAAAATTACATTTCGAGGAATGCCTGACAAATACACATTAATATTGGTTGATGGTAAGAGAGTAGGAAATCAGTCACTTTTAGGCCACCGCCCTGATCGTGTGGATCAAGATTTAAACTGGATTACACCTGACATGATTGAGCGAATTGAAGTGATTCGTGGTTCAATGTCAACGCTGTATGGTTCTGAAGCTGTTGGTGGTGTAATTAATATCATCACTAAAAAAGTTCCATCACAACTATCAGGTTCTGTAAATCTAGACTACACCAAGCCTGATACGAGTACACGTGGTAATACAGTCACTTATGGTGCGACTTTAGCTGGGCCTTTAACAGATACCTTAGGTTTTAGATTTGGTGTAAATCGTACAGATCGTGAAGGAGATAATTCAACTACAGGTACTTCAGGTGCAATAAATGATACTGTAAATGGTCGTCTTACTTGGGCTCCTAATGATACACATACTTTCAATATAGATGCGTCATGGGGTAAAGAAGAACCGGATGTTGTTGAAGGTGGTGCGGATCAATTTGCATATGAAATGGAAAGACAAGGATTTGGCATTGGTTATGCTGGTACATTCAAAAATGAGCTAAAAACTTATGCTGATCTTTATTATAACGAAATTGAAAATAAAGATGAATTTGCGACTTCAAAAGCTAATATTGGAGATACTAAAGCTACCGAAGCTGTATTAGATTTGAAAGCTACTAAACCTTTACAAATCGCGGGTTTTAAAAATGATTTAACTGTGGGTGCACAGTACAAATATGAAGAAGTTTCTAATGCTAGCAACATTGGTAATATTAATGTTGATGTTGATACAGGGGAAACATTAACTGCAGATTTATCACCAAATGCATATTCTTGGTCGCTTTTTGCTGAAGATCAAATCCATTTACAAGAAAATCTGATTTTAACCTTGGGTGGACGTTTAGATCAGTATGATGATTTTGATCTCAACTTCTCTCCTCGTGGTTATTTGGTCTATCATCCAACTAATATTTGGACAGTAAAAGGTGGTGTGTCACGTAGTTTCCGTGCACCAAACCTTAAAGAGCGTTCAGCAACATCAAGTACAGGTTCGAGAGGTAATGGATGTAAAGTATTCTCGGATTGGGGGGGGGCATCAGCAGGCCATGTATGTAATATGCTGGGGAATCCAGATTTAGAGCCTGAAACTAGTACAAACTACGAAGTAGGTTTTGGTTATGCTGAGGGTGGATATGCTGTAGATATGACATATTTCCGCAGTGATATTAATGATCTAATGCAAAACTTACGTTATGCAAGATATGGAAATCAATTCTATACAATGCAACAGAATGTCGAAAAGGCACGTACAAGTGGTATAGAGGTAACTTACAAATTCCCATTAAGTGATGTAGTTCGTATGAGTGGTAATGCGACTTATATGATTGAATCTAAAAACTTAGAAACAGGTGCTACATTATTGGCAACGCCTGAACTCACACTTAATGGTGCACTTTATTGGGATGTTACTGATAAATTAAATTTACATACTAATGTTCAGTATCTAGGTAAACAGGCGCTGCAAGCTGCAGATTCATCTGCGACATATGCAAAAGCATATACCACAATGGATGTTGGTGCGAATTATGAAGTTAATGATTATCTAACTTTTAGAAGTGGGGTTAAAAACATTGGCGGTGTTAGTATTGATGCAGGTGGAGATGGTACAAGTAATCCAGCTGAATACTATTTAGGTTTTACAGCTCGTTTCTAATTTTTACTAAGTTTAAATAGCCCACACTTTTGGGCTATTTACATTTTCAAATTCGTTGATTTTTTATTAATCAGTTGCACGATGTTTATGGTACAGATCTGTTATATCCCAATTTACACATTAGCAAATGATATCAAATCTGTTAATTACTTTGAAACAACGTAAAGAAAATGACTATTTAAGGTACTTTTTGACCTTATAAATCCGTCCAGTTAATCTCGAAACTGAGTCTTCATTTGCACAACCAATGAATGGATGGATGCAAAAACAGCAACTGGTTTGGCGATGTTTAGCAAAATATGGAACAGCTGTTGATAAATAAAAAAAGCCGCAGTCGCGGCTTTTTTATTTTGATAACTTTAAGATACAATACCTAATATTTTTAACGTCTCATCAGCATAATAGAACTGTTCTAAATAATGACGTGAACGCTCACGCAAATAGCCTGAACCAATCATTTTTTGAATAATCGGGTTTAATAAATTGTTAAGTTCATGTTGAACCAAAGCTTCATCAATATTTAAGTCACGTAGCAATAAATCAAATGGACGTTCCTGATTACGTATGTACCAAGCATACACGCCATCATGCACTTGCTGTTTCATATAATCAGACTGACGCATAAAGTCCCAAATTTCATGCCCTAAACCGACGGTTTGAGGTAAATCTTGAACTTCAATATAGTTTTTTAAGACAGAAACAGGCATCGTCTTAATTTTATGCCATAAGTTGGCTTGAAAATGATAAAGCTTATTGTCATCAAAATGCTGATTGAGTACAGATTCACTCATCTGACTTAATTTCAAAATATTCTTTTGCAAATACTTCGTGATGGCATTGTCAAGATTGGTGTCTGTAACGTTTTCTAAAACCGATTTACCCATCTTCATAAAGCGAGAGACGCCGGGCACAGATTTGGCAATCACAGAGTTGTCTAGATAATCTTGTATCGCATGCTGAATCAGTTGGCTAATCATGGCTGAAAAAGCAGGGTTGTTGACCATGGTGTGAATCAAACGCTGACGATGACCTTGTTTACTTGCAACATATTGCGCAATTTTATCAATCGTTAACACAGGAATAATTTCAGCAATGGTTGTTTGATCATTCGCTGGATGAATTAGCGCAAACTTAATATGTTCGGCAATCTGCTCAATTAAAAACTGAGTAGCTTGAGTATTTAAGATCTGCTTTTGCAGCAAAGCATTGATTTGTTCAAAAGTCCAAATCTGTTGTAAAGGCTGTTTACGAAACCACTGATAAAACTGGGTAAACTCGGTTGCAACTGTTTCAGACTGCGAAAATTGCTGATCTAAAAAGTTGAGTTGAGCCTCAATGAGCTGCTCAATCATCGGGTTTTTCTGCATACTGTCCTTAAATACCCATTTGCAGGGCATGAATTATTAGCGATACCTCAGTTTAACTGAATCAGTTTATCTGCCAAAGGATTTTTAAATTTCTGACTTTTTGCAAGGAATGGGAGGTAATGATCAGCAACTTGTTGTTCTGCTTCAATCATGGGCATATGACCAACATTATTCAAAATTACCGGTGTTTCGGCACGTTTCAATAATGACTTTAATTCACCTGCAACTTCTACATTAAAAATTTTATCTTGTTTGCCCCAAAGGATGAGCGTGGGCGCTTCAACGGTACGGGTTAAACGGGCAAAAGTCTCAGGCGTATAAATGCGATTTAAAGTAACCACTTGATCAATCATTTTACTGGTTTGGGGTGCCCGTGAAATGAGTAAATTTTCTTGAGCTTTCTTTAATGGGGTTGGAACGCTTGGCGGATTTTGCATTAACTTATGCATAACATCATCCAAATCACCGGGCTTTGAAACAATCAAATTTTTCAATGAATATGGATCACGGGTATAACTGGTATTGGCCTGCTTATAAATACCCGCACTATTGAGTAAAAATAGGCTTTGGGTATCAAAAGGATATTGAGAGGCATAAACCGTGGCAATTGATCCACCTAAAGAATGACCTGCAACATTCAGCCGATCTTCAATATCAATTTTGGTTACGAATTGTCGTAATTGCTCAGTAACATTTGGTACAGACACGTCAAAGTCTGCAGGGACGCGGGTATCACCATTGGCAGGTAGGTCAGGAATAATAACGTGATAATAGGGAGTCAGGTAATGTGCAACCCGATTCCAGTTATCACGTGTGCCACCTAAACCATGGATTAATAGTATAGAAGGATTGGTACGAATACCGCCTTCACTATAGCTCCAAGTGATATTGCCGACTTGTACTGTGCGTGAAACTAAACCTGCGGTTTTACGATCTTGATTGAGATAATTTTGTAGGATAGATGGTGTCGATAATGTATTCGTTGGTGTTTGTGTTGCAGCTATGCTATTCGAGCCTGCAATGAACATACAACTCAATATCGCAAGTTTAAATATGCCAGAAACCACGCAACGATGTCCTTGCATTGACCTTAACCCCTTGTAACTATATTTGATGCAATTTTTATGATCATTTATATGACAATTATCTGAATTAGCCTTAAAAGCCAATTGCTATGTTTATGAAATATATTGTAAATAAAAAATGACAGTTGTCACTGATTAGTTTTTTGATGTAGTTGTAGTTCAGCTATAAAAGTGTGAACCATTACTGAAAAAATAATATTTTCAGATTAATGATTATTTGCAATTTGTACCAAATCCATCTGAATAATAAAAAATCGATAGCTATTCTTTTGCAAGTGACAATCGTTCTGAGTGGGATTAATATATTGCAACTTCAGATAAGGGTAATCAGAACATGCTAACAGCAGCAGAAGCTTTAGATCGTTTAAAAAAGGGAAATACTCGTTTTGTTCAAGGTGAAACGAACCATCCTAAACTTTTAACGCATCAGCAACGCGCTGAAATGGCAGGAAGCCAAGAGCCTTTTGCGATTATTTTGGGTTGTTCAGATTCGCGCGTTCCTGCTGAAATGGTTTTTGACCAAGGCTTAGGCGATTTATTTGTCATTCGTGTAGCAGGTAATATTGTTGCACCATCGCAAGTTGGTAGTGTTGAATTTGCGGCAGAAAGTTTTGGTTGCCCAGTTGTAATTGTATTAGGTCATACTCACTGCGGCGCAATCCATTCGACGATTGAAGCCTTAATGAACCCGGCAACACCTCCATCTGCAAATCTGATGTCGATTGTGAACCGTGTGCGCCCATCTGTAGAAATTTTAATGCAAACTGAATTGAAAGATGATTTAGATAAATTGTCTATGCATGCAGTTCGTTCAAATGTATTTGCATCTGTGAATCAACTTCGTCATGGCTCAGCAGTATTAGAAAACTTGATTGCTCAGGGTAAATTAAAAGTTGTTGGTGCCGAATACTCACTTGAAACAGGTGAAGTAAGTTTTTACGATTTCTAAGATTTTAAAAATTTAAACGAAAAAAGGCGCTCAAATGAAGCGCCTTTTTAATTTTTAGTAAATATTTTTACAAACTGCTTTTAATCATGGGATAGGCTGTATTGAGCAGAATCGGCTGAGCCTTTGCATTTGGGTGAATTTGATCTTTTTGCATCAGTGTTTTTTGTCCTGCAACACCTTGCATAAAAAATGGCAGAAGTTTTGCATTGTATTTTTGGCTGACAATTTTGTAGTTTTGTTCAAATGCCTTGCTATAAGCCGTACCGTAGTTTGGTGGAATCTTCATTCCAAATACGATGACCTTCGCTTTAGCCTGTTGGCTCTTTTGCACTAACTGCGCTAAATTTTTTTCAATGAGTGCAGGGGGTTGACCACGTAAGCCATCATTGCCACCCAGTTCAATAATCACAATATCGGGACGATGACTTTGCAATAATTTTGGCAGTCGTGCCAAAGCACCACTGGTGGTTTCGCCGCTCACACTTGCATTGACCACTTTATGTTGTTTCGGATACTGTTGGTCTAAACGTTTTTGAAGTAAATGAACCCAGCCTTGCTGTATATTCATGCCATAGCCTGCACTGATGCTGTCACCCACGACCATAATGGTTTTTGCAGCCAAGAGCATCGGGCTTAAACACATGCTTAAACCCAACAAGTAAGAACACAAACGAATTTTTTGAATGCGATTTTGCATATAGGGATGTTATGAGCCAACACACGACAGATACCGCCATCATGCCACAGCCGATTATTTCTGCACAGCAATTGACACAAAACATACAACTGAATGATAAGCAGTTGAGCATTTTTGAAGATCTTAATCTAGAGATTTTTGCGGGCGAGCAAGTGGCTATAACTGGTCGATCTGGTTCAGGAAAATCAACTTTGTTGGGGATATTAGCGACACTTGATCAAGCCAGTCATGGTCAGTTGCAAGTATGTGGTCAAGATATCCAGCATTTAGATGAAGAGCAGCGCGCGAAAATACGTTTGGCGCATATTGGCTTTGTATTTCAATCGTTTCAATTATTGCCACATTTAACGGCATTAGAAAATGTGATGTTGCCGCTGCGCTTAAAAAATGATTTCAACCTAAAAGAGGCTGAGCAAAAAGCCCTTCAGTTATTGGCAAGAGTTGGTTTAAATCGTCAAGCACAGCAAACACCAAAGGTACTATCTGGTGGTGAACAACAACGGGTTGCAATAGCACGTGCCTTAGTCAGCGAGCCAGACATTATTTTTGCAGATGAGCCAACAGGTAATTTGGATGCAGCAACGGCATATGATATTGAACAATTGTTATTTCAGTTGAATCGCGAGATGGGTACGACATTGGTTTTGGTTACGCATGATGTCGCGTTAGCGCAGCAATGTCAGCGACATTTTGAAATAGTACATGGCAAGCTGATCGAACATCGACTAGGAGATTAAGCATGAATCTCCTGGCATTGTTTAAACCCTTATTACAACAAAGCTTCAAAACGACAGGTATTTATCTACTTATCATCGCTTTAACTTTGGCGATTAGTGCTACTACTGCATTAAAGTTTAGTAATGAGCAAATTCAAAACGCAGTGGCATTGCAAGCGGCTGAAATGTTGGCTGCCGATTTGGTATTGACCGATAACGAACACATTCCAGATGTATGGCAAAAAAAAGCTACGCAAGATGGTTTAGCGCAATCTAATGTTACCCTATTTAGCAGTATGGCGCATACAGCTGATCAATTTGTGATGGTCAATGTGAAAGCTGTAGATGCCAATTTTCCTTTACGTGGAGAACTCAGAACTTCACCGACACTCAATCGATCGATTCAAGCTGGAGAGGTGTGGCTCAGTCAGCGTGCGATGGAATTATTACAGGTCAAGTTGGGAGATACTGTACAGATTGCAGATGCATCTTTTCGATTTACAGCACAAATTTCCCATGACTCAAATCAAGAACTTGGTTTTGGCGGTTTTTCACCGACTGTAATCATTGCACAATCGGAAGTTGCTCGAACTAATGCAATTCAGGTGGGCAGCCGTATTGAGTATCGCTTATTACTTGCTGGGCAGATGCAGCAAACGAAAACCTATGAAAAGCAATTTAAACAAATCGTGGGTCATGATGCAGACACTACGTTTGATGAAACTCAAGCGCAACAACAGGATTCATCTCAAACGAGCTTGAAACTGCGTAATGCTAGTGAAGGCAATAGCCGCTTAATGAAACCGATCGCCAATTTAGAAACGTTTTTGCAATTGGCCAATATCTTAACAATCTTACTCTGTGGAATTGCCATTGCCTTAAGTAGTCAGCGTTATGTGCAACAAAATCAAGATGCCATTGCATTGATGAGATGTGTTGGTGCGACGAAGCAACAAATTTTAATGGCGTATTTAGCACTGCTGGCTGTGGTCTTTGTTATTTCTATTGTGCTAGGTAGTGTGATTGGATTAGGGCTTGGATTTGTGTTGCTACAGTTAATGCTGCAACTCATTCCACATTTGGCGCTTGAATTTTCAGCCTGGTCTATGCTGATTGGGCCGCTGCCTATTGCGATGTTAACCAGTGTGATTGTATTGCTTGGCTTCGTGGTTCCAAGTTTATGGCAATTGCTTAAAACGCCACCTGCACGGATTATTCGTCAGCATGAGCGTTCAGTTCGTTCCATGTTATGGATGTTGATCACTGGCACGTTGGGCTTACTCATTTTTTGCGTCATTTTAACGGAAAATCTACAACTGACCTTATGGGTTGTAGGTGCAATTATTGTGCTTTGTTTAGGGCTTTATGCGTTGATTTGGCTAGGGTTGAAAAGCTTAAAGGGCCTACGTATTAAATTATCTGCTTATATCCGGACGCCATATCAAACTGCCTTTCAAATTACCGCACTGGCTTTGGGTTTGAGTCTGATCACTGTTTTAGCTGTGTTACGTACTGACTTACTAGAGCGTTGGCAGCAGCAATTACCTGAAGGTACGCCTAACCAGTTTGTTTATGGCTTACCACCTTTTGAATTGGCTGACTTCCAACAGCAACTTAATTTGCATGGTTGGAAGGGTACTCCTATGTATCCAAACATTCGAGGTCGTTTGGTTGCAAAAAATGATTTGCCATTTTCAGAAACATTGCTAAAGACCAATAACTCTTTAAGGCGCGAGCTGAATTTGACCCAAGCAGCGACTTTCCCTAAAGATAATAAAATTATCACGGGCCAAACTGCGTTTGAAAAAATAGGAGAGGTTTCTGTTGAAGTCAAAACTGCGCAAGCTTTAGGAATTCAAATTGGCGATCAACTCACTTTCAGTTTACCTGAGGGGCTACTACAAGCCAAAGTGATTAATCTACGCAGTGTGGAATGGGAAAGTTTTAGTCCTAATTTTTTCTTTATATTTTCGCCCCAAACCATGGATGAAAATGCCGGAAGTTATTTAGGCAGTTTCTATGTACCGGAGCAAGACAAAGGGCAATTGATTCAGCTGATTCAGCAATTTTCTAATACAGTATTTATTGATGTCAGTTTAATTTTAGATGAGATCAAGCGTATTGTTGCGGTATTGGTACAGATCATAAGTCTTTTGGCATTGTTGGTCAGTGTCTCAGGTATTTTGGTGTTAATTGCCTGTTTAAACCTGTTAATGGATGAACGTAAAAAAGAAGTTGCACTGTTACGCTCATTTGGAGGTTCTAAACGTAAGCTCAAAGCGATGCTGAGTACGGAAATTGGTTTAATTGGTTTTATTTCAGGTGTGGTGGCATGTGTGTTTGCTGAGGTGATTAGTGCGATTGCCAGCTATAAAATGGAGTTGATCATTCAACCCCATTGGGAAATATGGCTGATTTTACCGATGTGTATGACACTGATATGTGCGTTGATTGGTCGTTATCGATTGAGCTATTTATGTGATATTCCACCTTTAGAAAGCTTGCGTGATATTAATAATTAATCTCTTAATCGTGAAACCCTAATCATTATTATGAAACCTGAGTCATTGAATCTCAAAATATGCAAAATAGGGCGCAAACATCGCGCTCTATTTATTTAACAGATGTGATTTTCGTGGTAGCAATTAGCCAGCCAAGGATTTCTTCATTAGTAGAATAAAGTGTTCCCAAAGTGGGGCAATTGGCTGAATTAACTGTTGGCAATATTGATAAAAAAAGTAAATGATGATGATGCCAAGCATAAGACCCACGATTTTAAATAGGATGGCCTTTTGTATTTTTTCACCGATATACCAGATGAAAGCCAACAGTGCACCCATTAACATACCACCGATATGAGCTGCATTATTGATCCCGCTAATCATAAAACCCATGGCTAAGTTAATCCCCATCACCATCAGCAAGGTTTTTTTATCAAGTAAAAAGCGTTGGCCTGGCAAAATAGGCATCAATGAAAGAATAGTTAGGGCAGCACCTAAGCCCATAACTGCGCCTGATGCACCTGCGCCAATACTTGGGAATAAACTCTGATCAGCTGTTCCTGCTGCAAGGAGGGCATAGCTGTCTTGAATCGTTAAATAGCCACTCAGTAAACTGCCCATCAACCCAGCGAGAAGGTACAGACCGATAAAATAAATACGTCCAAGCATTTGTTCAGCAATGCTGCCAAAAATATACAATGCCCACATATTCAGCATGAGGTGAATTAAGCCAAAATGAAAAAACATGCTAGTGAATAAGCGGATGGGTTCCTCTAAAAAGGTTAAAGGTGCATAATCAGCACCCCATCGTAGTGCATCGAGAGTGTCGGGGTGGCTGATGTTCATGCCATTTAAAATCTGCCAGCCAAACAGTCCGACATTGATGGCGATGAGCAGTGCTGTAATCCACCAAAGTTGGATTTGTAGTTTGCTGGTTGATACAGCGGGAGGCTTAAGTTCAGACATGCTATTCTTGTACTGTGTCAATGTATTTAAAAATAAGCTTAACATGAAAAAACAGAATTTCCGGAGTAACGCACTGACATGAAAGCCTTTATTGTTCGTACATTGTTAATTCTTGTCAGCTTGTTCCTACTCGTACAGCTTTGGATTTTTAGTAGTTTGGTGTGGTGGCGTACACATCCTGTCGAATCGACCATGATGATGCGTCTTGATTATTGGTCAGAGCCGTCTAAACCGATTAAGCATGAATGGCGTGATTATGACCAAATTAGTGACTATGTAAAACATGCTGTAGTTGCTGCGGAAGATGGTAAATTTTTACAGCATAAAGGCTTTGACTGGGAAGGTATGCAGTTTGCGCTAGAGCGTAATAAGGACAAAGGTAAAGTTGTTGCAGGTGGTTCAACGATTTCACAACAATTGGCTAAAAATTTATTTTTATACAATAAGCGTTCTTTTATTCGTAAAGGTCAAGAAGCAATTGCTACTTGGATGATGGAACGAATGTGGTCGAAAGAACGCATTTTAGAGGTGTATCTTAACTCTGTTGAGTTTGGCGATAATATTTATGGTGTTGAAGCAGCAACACAGCATTATTTTGGTAAAAGCTCACGTAGTTTAAGTCGTGAACAGGCTGCGTTTATTGCAGCAATTTTACCGAATCCTAAATACTATGATGAAAATCGAAATGATAGAAAGCTAAACTATCGTAAACGGTTGATCCAAAAATATATGCGTTACAGCCACATTCCAAATTAAATGATTTGAAATATTCTAAAATATCGAAGCATCGTTTTGAAATGAAACAAAAAGCCCATTTTTATGGGCTTTTTTTATGAAATTGTCACAAATTTGAAGCATACTTAAAGCAGAACATCACACATTGTTAATTATGGGTTTGAGATGAATACCGCAGCTGAAGTCACGCCAGTTCCAACTGAATATACTTATAATGATCGCTATATCAATCGTGAACTTTCGATTCTCGATTTCCATCTGCGTGTACTTGAACAAGCGGTTGACCCCATTCATCCATTATTAGAGCGGATGAATTTCTTACTGATTTTCTCGCGTAATCTCGATGAGTTTTTTGAAATTCGTGTTGCAGGGATGATGGAGCAGCTCGATTTAGGTAATGAAAGTCGTAGCCCTGATGGCTTAACTCCGAAACAGGTGTTAGATGAAATTTCTGCGACAGCGCATGCTGCAATTGAACGCCAGTATCGTATTTTAAATCAGGAAATTTTACCTAAACTGCGTGAGGAAGATATTTGCTTCTTACGCCGTGGGGAATTAACGCCTGCACAATCGGCTTGGGTAAAAAAGTATTTCCAAGAACAAGTTGCACCAGTATTAACCCCAATCAGTTTAGACCCTGCGCATCCATTTCCACGTTTGGTGAATAAGTCTTTGAACTTTATTGTCACTTTGGAAGGAAAGGATGCCTTTGGTCGTCAAATTGACCTTGCTGTTGTACCTGCGCCACGCTCATTACCGCGTGTTGTACGTTTACCAGATGAATTAACTGGTGGTAAAGAACATCATGTGATGTTATCGGCCATTATTCATGAACATGTATCAGATTTATTCCCAGGTATGACGGCAACTGGTTGTTACCAATTCCGTGTCACACGTAATGCAGATTTGGCCTTAAATGAAGACGTAGAAGATTTAGCCAAAGCACTGAAAGGCGAGTTGAATTCACGTCGTTTTGGTCGTGCTGTGCGTTTAGAGGTTACGGAAAATTGTCCACAACATATTTATGATTATTTGCTGGATGAGTTTGATTTAGAAGAAGAGCAACTTTATAAAGTGGATGGGCCTGTCAACCTTGCTCGTTTACTCTCAAACTTCAAGCGTCCACATCTTCGTTATGATGCACACATTCCTGTGATTCCAAAAGTGCTGAAAAAGTCAGAAAACATTTTCAGTGCCATGCAAAAGCAAGATATTTTATTGCATCATCCGTTTGAATCTTTTGCACCAGTCATTAACTTATTGCGTGAAGCAGCACGCGATCCACAAGTTTTAGCAATTAAGCAAACGTTGTATCGCAGTGGGGCAGACTCAGAAATTGTACAAGTGCTGGCAGAAGCAGCACGTAATGGTAAAGAAGTCACTGCTGTGATTGAGCTGCGTGCACGTTTTGATGAGGAATCAAACATTGCTGTAGCGAATGTATTACAAGAAGCTGGAGCAGTAGTTGTTTACGGTATCGTTGGCTATAAAACCCATGCCAAAATGATTTTGGTGGTACGCCGTGAAAATAACAAACTGGTACGCTATGTACACTTAGGTACAGGTAATTACCATGCAGGCAATGCACGTATTTATACCGATTATGGTTTGCTTACAACTGATAAAGAGCTATGTGAAGATGTGCATCGTATCTTCCAAGAACTAACTGGTATGGGCAAAATGGCTAAACTGAAAAAGTTATTACATGCGCCATTTACATTACATGCTCAACTCATCAATTTTATTGATACTGAAATTGCCAATGCTAAAGCTGGGAAACCGGCACAAATTATTGTCAAAGTGAATGCCTTAACAGAAGTTCAACTCATCAATAAATTGTATGAAGCATCACAAGCTGGTGTGCAAATTGATTTGATCATTCGTTCGATATGCTGCCTACGTCCAGGTTTGCCAGGTCTATCTGAAAATATCCGCGTACGATCAATTGTTGGACGTTTTCTTGAGCATACCCGTGTGTATTATTTCAGCAACAATGGCAATGCCCGTATTTACTGCTCAAGTGCGGATTGGATGGATCGTAACTTATTCAACCGTGTTGAAGCATGTTTTCCAATTGAAGATCCAGCTTTGAAGAAACGTATTTATCAACTTGGATTGGTTAATTATCTAAAAGATAATCAGCAAGCTTGGTTGTTACAAAGTGATGGTCGATGGATTCGCACCAAGGTGCAAGATGGTGAGATACCGCATAATTCTCAACGCGTGTTACTTGAAGAAATTAAATAAGCAAATTATGTGTTTTTATCTGATTGTTTAACTTGAATAGAGGAAGCTTCGGCTTCCTTTTTCAATTTTAATAATTATGTTTGGCAGAGTTTGAATCACATTTAAATGATGGGGTAAAGATAAGTCTAAGCATAATTGATCAATTTACGATAAATGTTTTTTATAAAACCATCAATTTGATAGGTGGAAAATTTGAGTTCATCGACCATTTGTTCTTGTGTCGCACTGTGGCTCACCATATTGAGTATTTGATATTCTGCTGGTTTTAAACTTAATTTATGTTCCTGTTCAGATTGATTGCTAAAGGTTTCATTCAGCAAATAAGATGCAAAACTTTGATGCAAAGAAGCACCTCCACGCAAAATAACTTTTAATTGTTTATACGTATCTTCAGCTGGCTGATCCATTAATAAATATGCTGTAGCACCGAGTTGTAAAGCATGTAGAGTTAAATCAGTGGATTGTGTTTTCACTAAGATAATCAAACTACTCGAAGGATATATTTTTTTAATTTTTTGAATAAAAGCGATATCAGATTGTTGTGTTACCGCAAAGAAAATAAGATTAGGCAATTGATTGAAAATATTGAATTCAGCATCTTTCAAGTTTGAAGTATATGTGACAATTTCTTCAGGGTAGCCTAAATCTTTAAGGATGTGGCAAAGTAAAGTTTTCGACGTGACCATCTGGTGATCAATGATCAATGATCAAGACTGGAACTGGTAATAAAAATTCGCTTGGCATAAATAGCCCCTATTATTTTTTTAATCGAATTGCATTTGCCTAATGTGCGTTATTTAGATGTGAAAAAAAATACCTGAAACTAGGTATTTGATTGCTAAAGTATATTTAAGTTATTGTGATTCATTATATTTTTTATAATGTTTGATTTTTGATTGTTTATGCTACGCATATAGAAGCTTTTATGGTGTTTTAGTACACAAATTATGTTTAATGTAGTTTTTATGAAAGCAATAAAATAATTTTGTATCGCTGTCGAGATAAGCAATTTTGGAGAACTGTAAAGTTATTCTAAATAATAAATTTTATTTTTTAAGGTTTTTTTGGTGCGTTTTTGAATTAGAATTCTGTTAATTTTACCCAATTAATAAGACCAAAGTATAATTATTCTAATTAAGACTCAATATTTTCACTTTTGCTAAAATATATATCTGCAGTGATGAGATTAATTAATCTGTGAATGACTTAACCTAAATATATTTTATCTTATTGTATATCTGGTTTTTTATTCTCAAATGCAGATTAAAATACCCAATTATAGGGATTTAATCATGGTGAGCTTAATCTTAATATAGTTTGTATCTTCTTACTTATCTGGCTAGTGTGAAGATGATATTAGGGGTAGGACACTCAAAATTGTCATACATATTCCTTATAGGGCTACTTGAATGAGTAAGCCCTTTTTCTTTACTATTTTGTAGTAAATATTCATTTATTATTTTATAGAAATAATTTGATCTAACTTTTTCTTAAACAAATTTTAACGATATTTAAATAAAAAAGAGAGCATCAATGCTCTCTTTTAAAAACTCCAAAGAACTTAATAACTTAATGTAAGTCACTAGTGATCTTTTGCAGAATTTGCAGTAATACATCAAACTCGCTTTGTAGTGGTGTACTCTTACGTGTCACTAAAGCAAGGGTACGACTTGGGCCGGCTTCAATTTCTTTAACAGCCAAATCAGGGTTTGCTTTAATCATATTGGTATGAATAGCAATCTCAGGTAAGAGTGTAAAGCCGAGGTCAGCAGAGACCATTTCAACCAATGTCGGTAAAGAGCTCGCTTTTAAGCGGTGATCATTTTTACGTTCGCCAATTGGGCATGCACTTAATGCATGGTCACGTAAGCAATGTCCTTCTTCTAAAAGCATCAAACGTGAAATATCTAGATCATCCAGTGATTTTGCTTGGACTGCATTTTGATCTGCTTTGTTGTAGACCAAGAATAAAGTTTCTTTGGTAACTTCGGCAACTTTTAATCCACGAGTATCAAAAGGAAGGGCAAGCAGAACCATATCAAGGTTACCATGCTCTAACTTCTCTACGATTTTTTCACTTTGTGCTTCGTGTAAGTACAACTGAATTTTTGGCAATTGCTTGTGGACTTCTTCGAGCAATGGCGCAAGTAAGAAAGGTGCAATTGTTGGAATTACCCCTAAGTGCAGATCACCTGTCAACGGTTCACTCATTTCACGACTTAAGCGCATTAAGTCTTGGGCATCAGCCAATAGAACACGGGCTCGGCCAACAACTTGCTCGCCAAGAGGGGTTAAACGTACATTTTGTCGGTCGCGTTCGACCAATACACCACCTAATAAACGCTCAAGTTCCATGATCCCGCCAGACAAAGTTGACTGGGTGACAAAAGAACGACGCGCAGCTTCAGTAAAATGCAGCGTTTCTGACAGTGTTACTAGATATGACAGCTGTCTTAAAGATGGTAATGCAGCCATAGTGTCCTAATTTATGTTTTAAAGTGATCAGCAAACAAACCGCTAAGATATGGAATAAAATGCGGTGGGATATCATGCCCCATTCCATCAATTAATTCAAACTTAGCACCTGAAATTGCCTTTGCAACTGCCTTACCATGGCTTGGCGGTAGCAAACGGTCGCATGACCCATGAACGACAAGGGTTTTATGCTGAATCTGTTTGTCTAGTTGCAGCAGGGAACCTGTACATAATATTGCTAAAAACTGTTGAAGTACACCCGCTGGATAATAACTTCGCTTATACAGTTTACGCGCAGTCTGTAGTGCTTCGAGCTGATTAATATAGCCTGGCGAGCCTATAATATTAAAAACGCGCAAGCTATGATCAATAATACCATCTTCGTCTCTAGATTTCGGTTTTTCAATCAGACTAAAGAGTTGTTTGGGAAAAGGGGGAGGAAGCAACGGTTGAATGTTACTGGTAAAGAGCAAGCTTAATTTTTCAACTTTATCCGGGAATCGCGCAGCAACAATTTGTGCAATCATGCCGCCCATCGATGCTCCTAAGATGTGTACTTTATCTAAACCCATACGATCAATCAGTAGCGCAACATCATCGGCCATATCATATAAATCGTAGGGTGCGCCCTGGTTTTCTAAACCCAAAGCAAAACGACCCATCAATTTAAATGTATTTAAGCGTGGCCCCGAATTACGAATTTTACTTGAAAGGCCAATATCACGGTTATCGAAGCGTATAACTCGATAGCCTTGATCAATCAAAGATTTACAGAAAAAGTCAGGCCAATACAACATTTGTGCCCCTAGACCCATGATCAGTAATACGGCTGGATGATCTGGGTTACCGCCAGCTTCTACATGCAATTCAATGCCATTACCCAAATCAACACGAGTTTCATGCATAAAAGATGTGTAAGGTGAGACATTAAACTGAAGGGCACTATTCATTATTGTTTTTCCTAAAAAAGGACGTCTTGTTTACAGGACGTCCTTGTATTTAAACCTTAAACTGAAGCGGGAATCAAGTCTGGAACCTGCTTAGTCAAAGTTAAACGTTGCTTCGCTGCTGTAGCACCCAATAATACAAATCCACGCAGTACACCATCAGCATCAATAGCACGAGCAATCATACCATCGTCCAATTCTTCAGTTTCCCATTGAATTTCAACATCAATAGGTGCGGGAAGTACGGTTAATGGTGCAGCAGGAGTTTTTACCGCTACAGGCATTGCTGGATAATGCACTGCTGTTTGTTCGCCATTTAAGGTTTTCGCCAAAGCGCGAGCCTGTTGCATAATTGGCATCACATACGGAAGTAATGTCCCATTCACTTCAGCACAGTCGCCTACTGCAAAGATGTCAGATAAGTTGGTTTCTAGGCCGGTATTGGTTAATATACCACGACTGGTATGAATTCCAGCTGCTTTTGCCAAGTTAATCTCTGGTTGTAAACCGATTGCTGACAGTACAACATCTGAAACCAGTGTTTGACCATTTGCAAGGTTGACGAGATAGTCACCATTATCAATACGCGACACTTTTTCAACAGTTGTGCCTAATACAAACTGAATACCTGTTTCTTCAAGATTTGTTTGAAATTGATCTGCAACATGTGCAGGCAATAAGCGCCCCAAAGGTTGTGGAGCTAAGTCGACTACGGTAACTTGTGCGCCTGTGTTTTGTAAGTCATTGGCGAATTCACAACCAATTAAACCCGCACCTAAAATAACAACCCGTTTGTCGCTACGCGCCTCAAGTTGCTTACGAAAGGCTTTGTAATGGTCAAGATTGTTCACGACATGAATGTCATCACTGCCATCACCCGCAATTGCAAGGCGAATCGGATTGGCACCTACAGCTAGTACAAGTTTTGAATAGTTTAGTGTGTTGAGTTGAGCATCTTTTTCGTAACTTAAGCTGTGTGAACTTGCATCAATGCTTTTTACCCAACTGTTATTAATGATTTGCATATTTAGTTGTGCAGACATTTTTGCTGCATCGCCTAAGGCAATTTGTTCAGGTGCTTTATTGGCAACGAGAGCATTTGACAGGGTTGGTTTTGCATAGTTATAGGCATCATCTGCACAGATCATGATAAGTTCTTGTTCAGGATTTAACTTGCGTAACTCACGTGCTACGGCATAGCCCGCCATACCAGAACCAATAATGACGATAGGGTGCATACTCAACTCCAAATGCGATTTATATTTTTACAGGCAAAAAAAAGACCATAGCGAAGATGGTCTTTGAATGTGGTTATTAGATTTCAACCATTTCAAAATCTATTTTTGATACGCCACAATCTGGGCAAGTCCAGTCATCGGGGATGTCTTCCCATTTAGTACCAGCAACAATTCCGTCTTGAGGCCAGCCTTCTGCTTCGTCATAAATCCATCCACAAACGATGCATTGATACTTTTTCATTCCATTCTCCAAAAACTGACGCAAAATAAGGTCAGTAAAAATTTCATTCCTGTACAGGTAATCTTTGCCTTATACAGTAGACGCTTATGTTAAATTTTTACGCAGTTCTGACTATAAAGTAAAGTGGCTAAGAGTTTAATCAGCGAAATTAAAAGCAGAATGGCAGTCGAGGACAATAAATATCTTTAAATACCTAAATCTTTCGATTTTTGTTAGACAAAACAACTTTGGTCTGGACTAGTTTTGGTTAGACAGTGATTTCATCGCTCCAAGAGCAAAGCTATTTTGTTTCACTTTTCATGCGATTAAGACTAAAGTCGCGCAGAAAAAAATCGATGAATCAGTTATTTTATAATTAGATAAATACATATTTGATATTTATTAAATAAATAAAATAATAAAATCAATATTTTATGTAAAATTGCTGTATTTTAATCAGTCACTATTCTATGTCTATCACTGTATTTTTTTTTGAATAAGCGTTAAAATTCACACATTCCTTCCTTATTTATTTTTCTCCTATTATGAGTAATTCTACTGCTGCTGCACTGTGGTCTAACATTCGTACTGTCCAAGATTTCCCTAAACCAGGGATTAGCTTCTTTGACCTTACACCGTTATTCATGAATAACATTGGTCCATTAACAGACGCTTTGATTGCAAGTATTCCTGCAGAAAAATTAGCAGAAGTAGATAGCTTTATTGCTGTTGAAGCGCGTGGCTTTGTATTGGCAAGCTTGCTTGCACAGCGTACAGGTAAAGGTCTTGTTTTAGTTCGTAAAGCAGGCAAGTTACCACCCCCAGTTGTAGGTGTAGGCTATAGCTTAGAATACGGTCTAGATCGTTTAGAAATGTCTGCAGAAATTCAATCACAAAAAGTAATTATTGTGGACGATGTGTTGGCAACAGGTGGTACTTTGCGCGCAGTTAAACAGTTAGCTGAAAAATGTCATCACGAAGTTTTGGGTGCAAGCATTTTCCTTGATCTTCCTGATTTGCACAAAGATTTAGGGATGCAGATTTGGTCTGTTCTTGACGATAAATCACGTCCAGAAGTTGCTGCAGCATAATTTAAAATGCGTTGATATGTCTTAAGTTGATACGTTTGAAATTGAAAAAAGGCTTTGTTGATGACAAGGCCTTTTTTTATGATTATTTTTTATAGATAGAAGTTGAAGAATAAAGACCTGAAAATAGTTTAGTATTGATGTAGATAATTTTCTTCAATCAGTTGAATAAGTTGATTTATATTTTCAGGGCAGGCCAAGCGATGATGACCGCCTTGGACAGATTGAATTTGCATATAGTCTTCCAGCTGATGTTCAACCCGATGCATATCTAAAATTTCATCACCAAGTTCCAAATAGGCGATCTGAGGAATATCATGATCCAAGTCGGCATCGTTAATGGCCGGATAATCATCTCTAAAATCTGGATATAAACTCGGATTGGCAATCACGCAAGGAATACGATGAAATAGCGACATTTTTAATGCCCAATAGCCTCCAAGGCTATGACCTACAATAATATCCGGGCGAATCTTTTCTATACTTTCATGATAAAAATCGGCAACCGTTTGAAAATTTAAGTTGCGATAGTCCACTTCAATACAAAACTTATGCTTTGCATCAATGGCATGGAATTTTGTAGATTCACGCGATGAATCTAAACCATGTAAAAACAGAATTTTAGATGAGCTTACGGTCATTGTTTTTCTACGCACTGTTTTCAAATATTTTCTGAGTTGAATATTTTACTTTTCAACGAATTTATGTGCTTATTGTAGTCAATTTAGACGCTTTAATAATCTAGCTATTGGTCTAATTCGTCTGTCAAATAAAGACTTTAGTCTTAAATTGGTTTCGAAACCCTATGAAAGGTTAGAAGGGCGAGTAGTTGATTTTATTTGATATTTTTTATGTTAATCGTAACGGGTATGGGTATTTTTTAAAAGAATATATAGGTGTGGTTTGCTATATTAAATGCAGCGTTTAAGCATTTGGCAAGGTGAACTCAAAATATTCCAAAATGGGGGATACATGGCTGAAAGCGTTAAATTTGCTTGAATCATTTTAATTTTATTAAAAATGCTGAATGCGCTTACTGCTCAAGCGGAAGTAAATCTGCTATGCTATGCAACTTCCGATTTTTAACTATTTGAGACAGAGATGACGCAACATAACGCTCAATCGACTTCTGAACAAGCCATTTCCGAAAACGATTTAATTGCACAGCGTCATGCCAAGTTAGAGCACATCAAAGAGCACGCCAAGGAAACAGGTGTTAGCCCGTGGCCTAACACATTTAAGCGTGAACACTATGCACAAGATCTACAAGACCAGTTTGCTGATAAATCAAAAGAAGAAATTGAAGCAGGTGAACAGGTTCATGTAAAAGTCGCTGGTCGTGTGATGTTGAACCGTGGTTCATTCATTGTAATCCAAGACATGACGGGCCGTATCCAGCTTTATGTACCACGTAAAGAATTGGCTGCTGATGTGCTAGCAACAATTAAAGGTCTAGACCTTGGTGATATCATTGCAATCGAAGGCTATATCGGTCGCTCTGGTAAAGGTGATCTTTATGTTCACATTGAACATTTTGAGCTTTTAACTAAGTCTCTTCGTCCTCTTCCAGATAAATTCCACGGTTTAACAGATACTGAAGTTAAATACCGTAAGCGTTATCTTGATCTCATCATGAATGAAGAAACACGTAAAACTTTTGAAATTCGTGCAAAAGTGGTGTCTGGTATTCGTTCATATTTGAGCAATGAACGTTTCATGGAAGTTGAAACACCGATGATGCATGTGATTCCAGGTGGTGCGTCTGCGCGTCCATTTGAGACTCATCACAATGCTTTAGATATGCCATTGTTCTTACGTATCGCACCTGAGCTTTACTTGAAACGTTTGGTCGTTGGCGGTTTTGAACGCGTATTTGAAATCAACCGTAACTTCCGTAATGAAGGTGTGTCTACACGTCACAACCCAGAATTTACCATGATCGAATTCTACCAAGCTTATGCAGATTACAAAGACTTGATGGCTTTGACTGAAAATATGCTTGAGAAACTTGCAATTGATATCTTGGGTTCTACTGATGTTCCTTATGGTGAAGAAGTGTATAGCTTCAAAGGTCCATTCAAGAAAATCTCAATGTTTGATGCGATTCTTGAACACAATCCTACATTCACACCTGAAAATGTTTCTGACCGTGAGTTCCTTGCGAACTTCATTAAAAATGAACTGAAAGAGCAAGTTAAACCAGGCTTTGGTTTAGGTAAACTTCAAACTATCGTGTTTGAAGAAACAGTAGAAACTCAGTTACGTCAGCCGACATTTATTACTGAATATCCAGCGGAAACGTCGCCATTGGCACGTCGTAATGATGACAACCCACATATTACAGATCGTTTTGAGTTCTTTATTGGTGGCCGTGAGTTAGCGAATGGCTTCTCGGAATTAAATGACCCAATTGACCAAGCTGAACGTTTCCAAGCACAAGTTGCTGAAAAAGATGCAGGCGATGATGAAGCTATGCATTATGATGCTGATTTCATTGAAGCACTTGAATATGGTCTACCTCCTACCGCAGGTGAAGGTATTGGTATCGACCGTTTGGTGATGTTATTTGCCAATGCTGCAAGTATCCGTGAAGTGATCTTATTCCCGCATATGCGTCATAAAAACTAATTACAAGTTTTAGTCAAAAAAGTCCGCTTAATGCGGGCTTTTTTATGGCTTAAATTCTATGACTCAAATTAGGGACAAAAAAATACGCAATGATTGGGGTATTCACTGCGTATAACAACGAATCTGTTTTCACAGGTTCGGTAAAGGAGAAATGTTATGAATTGGGGAATTCATAAAACATAAAAAGATAATAAAGTGAACCACCAGTCATTTCATTGGTGTTCACGTTAAGTCATGTTACCTAACGTTAAAATTAAGGAGATTCTGTGAAGTTAATCATATTGTTTTTTGAGTATTAAAAAAGCCTTTCATTTTGAAAGGCTTTTTAACTACTGAAATAAACCAAATGTTTAGAAGTGGAATACACCTAGACCCGATTTAATTTCGTCTAAAGTTTGCTGTGTGATATCGCGGCACTTGTCAGTACCTGTTTTTAAAATATCCATGATGTAATCAGGATCTTTTTGTAGTTCCATACGACGTTCACGTATCGGGCCAATTAGCTCTTTTAACACAGCTTCAAGACGTTTTTTCACTGTACCATCACCTAAACCTCCACGGCGATAGTGTGCTTTTAACTCTTCAATTTCTTCTTTGTTGGTATCAAACGCATCTAAATAAGTGAATACAACGTTGCCTTCGACTTGACCTGGATCTTCAATACGAAGATGGTTTGGGTCGGTGTACATCGCATTGACAGCTTTTTTGATGTCTTTGTCTGACGCATCAAGCACGATGGTATTGCCTAATGATTTGGACATTTTTGCTTTACCATCAAAGCCAGGTAAGCGACCTACATTTGAAAGTAATGCTTTACATTCAGGCAGAACTTCTCGACCAATTTGACGGTTTAAACGACGAACGATTTCGTTGGTTTGTTCGATCATTGGAATTTGGTCTTCACCGACTGGTACGACAGATGCTTTAAATGCTGTGATGTCAGCGGCTTGAGCCACTGGGTAGCATAAGAAGCCAGCTGGAATATCACGTTCAAAACCACGCATTTGAATTTCAGATTTAATCGTAGGGTTACGTTCTAAACGTGAAACTGTCACGAAGTTAAGATAGAGCATTGTCAGTTCATTTAATGCAGGTAAGCATGATTGAACACAAATTGTTGTTTTAGTTGGGTCAATGCCCACAGCTAGATAATCTGTAGCAACTTCAATAATATTGCGACGTACTTTTTCAAAATTGTCAGCATTATCTGTTAATGCCTGCGCATCAGCTAAAAGAAGGTGCTGATGATGAGAATCTTGTAAACCCACACGTGAACGTAAAGAACCTACAAAATGACCTAAATGTAATTGTCCAGTTGGACGGTCACCAGTCAAAATCACTGGACGATTATCTTGAGTACTCATTATCTGTTCCAAGAGGTAGTCAATGCTACGGCTATATATCAAAGAATGGCACCATTGTACGGCATTCTTTTTTTGAATGTTACTGACGCGGCACATTTGGCTGAAATTTGAGTGATTTTTTTGTTATATATTAAAAAACTAAATACAAATATTTGATCAATTCACCTTACAATATTAAAAAATGCCCTAAGGATAAAAATAATGGCCAGTAGTTTATTAATATTACTTGATGATATAGCAACGGTGCTCGACGATGTCGCGGTCATGAGTAAAATGGCTGCCAAAAAAACTGCAGGCGTGTTAGGGGATGATCTCGCATTAAATGCCCAACAGGTGAGTGGAGTGCGTTCTGAGCGAGAGCTTCCGGTTGTATGGGCGGTTGCAAAAGGCTCATTTGTAAATAAATTAATTCTTGTTCCTGCTGCTTTACTGATTAGCGTAGTCGCACCTTGGTTGATTACGCCACTGCTAATGATAGGTGGTTTATTTTTATGCTATGAAGGCGTAGAAAAAGTACTACATAGTTTGCATCATAAAAAAGCTAAAACAGAAGAAACGGCTAGTGCTGAAATGCAGAAAATCGAGACCGATTTAGCCACCTTTGAAAAAGAAAAAGTCAAAGGGGCGATACGAACTGATTTTATTTTGTCAGCCGAAATAGTAGTGATTTCACTAGGTACTGTGGCCGCAGCTGCATTTGGTACCAAAGTCATGGTGCTTTCAGTGATTGCTATCGTAATGACTGTAGGTGTGTATGGCTTTGTGGCCATGATTGTAAAAATTGATGATTTAGGTCTTTATTTAACAGAGCAGGCTTCAAGCTTTAAACAAAAAATTGGACGTGGATTGCTTGCATTTGCGCCTAAATTAATGAAAACCCTTACAATTGTCGGAACAATTGCAATGTTTCTGGTCGGCGGCGGTATTATTACCCATGGTGTGCCGCTGTTACATCATTTTATTGAAGGTTCTGTTGATTATGCTGAGCATATTCCGACAGTGGGTAGCATTTTTGGTGCTTTAACACCGACTTTGATTAATTTGGTTATTGGGTTTATTGCAGGTTTAATTGTGCTGTGTGTTGTATTGATGATCCAAAAAGTCTGGCCGAAGTCAGATAAGTCATCATCAAATAAAACACATTGATATTCAATATTTTCTATAAGGAAGATCACTATGCGCTGGAAAGGTCGAAGAGTTAGCTCGAATGTGGAAGACCGTCGCGGTGGTGGCGGTGCTAAGGCTGGCGGTATCAGTATATTGGGTTTAGTTGTTGCATTTGTGGCTTGGAAGTTTTTCGGTGTCGATCCGCAGCAGGCGTATCAAGCAACCAAGCAAGTCACCTCACAAGGTCAAAGTGCTGAAGTCAAAGGTTTGGACAACCCAACCCCTGAACAACAGGAGGCTATGCAATTCGTGGGTACGGTGCTTGCTGATACCGAGGATACTTGGACCAAAGTATTTCAAGAGCAGTTAAATGCGCAATATAAACCGCCTAAATTGGTGATGTTTAATGGTGTGGTAAATTCAGGCTGCGGTACAGCTCAAGCTGCTATGGGTCCATTTTATTGCCCAGCCGATCAAAAAGTTTACATTGATACAGCATTCTTTAAAGATATGCGTAGTCAAATGGGTATTTCTGGTGAGCAAAACCAAACTGAATTGAATCGAAATGATCAAGCCGGAGATTTTGCCCAAGCCTATGTGGTTTCACATGAAGTGGGACATCATATTCAAACGATTTTAGGTATTTCTGAACAAGTTCAGCAAGCCCGTGCCCAAGCGTCAAAAGCTGAAGGTAATCGTTATTCAGTTATGCAGGAGTTGCAGGCAGATTGCTTTGCTGGAATTTGGGCGCATCATAATCAACAGCGTACGCAATTCTTGGAACAAGGCGATGTTGAAGAAGCAATGGATGCTGCACATAAAATCGGTGATGACTACTTGCAAAAAAGTGCGACAGGACAAGTGGTTCCAGATAGTTTCACCCATGGTACGAGTCAGCAACGTATGAAGTGGTTCGAAATTGGTTTGAAATCTGGCAGCATTAATAGCTGTGATACATTCAATCAACCGATTTAAAACTCAAAAATAAAAAAAGAGGATCTTGTTATCCTCTTTTTTTAAACTTGTATTGTCGCTTATTTATTTAAGAATGATTTGAAATTACGAATAATTCGAATGCTGACATACATTGCAGCTAATGCAAATAAAGCCACACCAAACACAATAAATTTCAAGCCTGAAATATCATGTTGATAGAACTGTTTCAATTGGTTCTCATCGTAATTTAGCGTTGTTTGCTTTTTGCTACGACTATCCGTAAACGTAACATTTTTAATGTAACTTAACTGACGCGTCTGTAATAATTCGATATGTTGAATTTGTCGTGTGTGGCTTTGATTATAGTCATCGAGGCAGATATCTGAGAGATGGTGCTCGCAGTTGATCTTGGCAATAAATCCATTGTTTGCCACCACAATAAAAATGGCGTTGTCAGGAGATTTATTATTCGATACAAGCACCAATTGCTCTTGAACGTTTGAATCTAGAGAAATAGTTTTTGCTTTTTGATAATGCGTTTCAGCTTGTAAAATTTCTTGTGTTTTACTGATACAAGTCCAGATTAAAGCGGCGGTAATTAAAAAAATTACACCTGCAAAAAAAAGACGGAATACGGTTTTAATGGTTTGGTGCATAAGAATCAGTAATCGTGCTAAATGTGCAATTAAACGAGCAAAGAACTCATATTTTAAATGATCTGATTTGAATGTGTTAAAAAACTTAAATGATACATGCACGTGATTTTAAATTCGGTACAATATTTAAAAATTAAATGCTAAAAAATTTAGTATTTATTTTATAAATACCTATATCTCACTATGTAGGCGACATAGCACCAAAATTGGGAATGAAATGGGAAATTACTTTTTTCTTCAAGTTTTTACAGTTATTTTTGCGCTCTCAATCGCAACTACAATATTTAATAAGCGGATATTAGGCTTTCCGCAAGCTATTGGTGTTCCTATTGTTTCCGCCATCTTTGTATTTATCTTGCAGTGGGGTGCAAGCCTGTTAAATGGTAACCAATTCGTTACCATTAATTTACACAATATTGAAGAAGCAGTTCGCCATATTGATTTTTATGACTTTCTAATCAATGGTGTGATCTGCTTTATTTTGACTTCATCAGCACTCAAATTTAAAGTTTCTGACTTACGTTTACATTGGAAACCCATCAGTATTTTAGCCAGTATCGCGCTTGTATTGTGTGCCTGTTTTTTTGGTGTTGTGCTGTATGGCTATCAATTTCTTATCGGCAATCACGTCGACCTTGTTGTACTGCTGTTATTAGGTGCAGCATTAGGTGCGACTGACCCAATTGGGGTAAAAGGGGTTTTAAGCTCGGTTCGCGCACCACATCATTTGATCGTGAAGCTAGAAGGTGAATCACTGTTTAATGATGCTATGTGTATCGCGGTCTTCATGACATTGCTAAATGTATTACAGGGCGAGCATTTCACTGTTTTGGGAACGCTTGAAACCTTACTCTATGAAATCGTGGTTGCGGTCATTATTGGTTGGGCATTTGGTCTGGGTATTTTACGTCTACTGCGTGGCAAGCATGAAATGGAATCCCTTATCCTAACGACTGCATTACTGGCTTGTGGATCTTATTTGGTTGCGCTATTTGCCCATGCATCTGCACCAATTGCATGTGTAATTGGTGGTTTAATCGTGGGAAATAAGTGGAAAGAGATTTTACAAGATCGTGAAATTCGCGAAGTAAATCATTTTTGGCATACGGTCGAAGGGATTATTAATTCTTTCCTATTCACCTTGATTGGTTTGGAATTATTTATTCTTGATTTAAGTTTCAGCCTGATCTTAGGGGGGATAGTTGCTTTCATTATTTTGCATGCGTCACGCTTCGCAGCCAACTATTTATCTTTTGCATTTTTCCCAAGTTTTCGCAAAAAAAGTTATAACGGTAGTTTAGCTATACTCTCGTGGGGAGGGGTGCGTGGTGGTATTTCGCTCGCCTTAATTCTTGCGGTTGCAAACATTCCAGAGCTTAGTGAATACAGTAGTATATTGATTGGTTATACCTTTATTGCGGTATTAATGTCTGGTCTTGTATGTGGTCTTGGCTTGCCAGCGGTAATGAATGCCTTTTACTACAACCCAAATGAAGAAAAGACTGGCTTTAAAGGTTGGTATCAACGTATGTGCCATAAGATGAATAAAAAGGGCTTTCAATACATTGTGGGGGAAGATATTCATGGCAATGAAACCATAACAGTGTATAACCCAGATGCATTGATTGATACTAAAGCAGATGATGGTGTTGCGGCTGTACATAATCCAGAGAAAGTACAAGAAGTTCGTCGCTTGGAAAATCCAGAGAACTTTTAACAAAGGATTGGACTGGTATTTTTTATATATCATGAAAAGGAATGCTTTAGCATTCCTTTTTTGATCAGTATTTGACAGAACTTTTTCTAACTATTGATGGCTAACTGTATTCGTATGGGGATGAACATAAAGATATCTCTACATTTGGCGACGCGTGATTTAACTTGTGTTCATACGTATGCTTGTTTAAATGTACCCAAGGTGGCAAAAGAATCGTATTTATACAGGGTGTAAATGTTGTGAACAGCACTATCTTAAAGTGAAAGAGGACTCCACCCGACAGTCAGGGTGGAGGTGAATTTCAAAGATTTTAACCTTGTTGGTTTTCAATGTATTTTTTAATAATATCCAAAGGTGCGCCACCACAAGACCCTG
>NZ_VPDH01000035.1:0-37394 GCF_013417785.1 Acinetobacter sp. YH12227
GGAAAGATACAAAGAGTAGCTCGCTAGAGCGAAATGAATTACTTCGAACAGTTAATCTTGCGAAGCAGTGCTTCTCAGGCAGGACACTATGGAAAAAATGGTCAGGCTATCATCGGCGAAGTTTGGTGGAAACCAAGATGCATTGCATCAAATTATTAGGCGATAAATTAATGGCAAGAAGCTTTCCTAGTCAGGTGAATGAAATTCATGCACGTGTAGCAGTTCTTAACAGATTTACGGAATTAGGTCGACCACTTACCCAAGTTACGCCTTAAATTTGGCTCAATTAGGGGCGCTTTGCATTTCAAATCTTTGTGCAACAAAGCCGGTTTATACTCAGCAGCATTAATGAAAGAACTCACTAATGAGTTATCATCATTTTATACTAGCGTTCAAATTCAAAATATATTTGAAGCATTGAAAGAAATAAATGATGTCTATGATTGCTCTTATGACAGAGCAAAGGAAATCATTTTGCAAAATTGTAAGGATGTTGATCCAATTGTATTATTAAAAGATTTATTTGAAAGATCGATTATAGGTAATGTTCATTCTGAGAAAGGTTACGTAAAGTTTGTATATCGTATATCCAATAAGGATACTACTAATTATAAACTTAATGAATCTGAGTGTATTATTGTTCATTCAGGTGTTAAAATATATTTAGATAGACGTTAAAAGAAAAACCCGCTCTAAAGCGGGTTTTTCTTTTAAATAAAAATAAGATTAACCAATCAATTTCTTCATTAATTCATTGACTTGTGCAGGGTTGGCTTTACCTTTCGCTGCTTTCATCACTTGACCAACAAGACCGTTAAAGGCTTTCTCTTTACCAGATTTATACTCTTCAACCATCTTCTCGTTTGCCGCAAGCACGTCTTTAATAATCGCTTCAATTGCGCCTGTATCAGTTTCCTGTTTCAAGCCTTTTTCAGCAATAATTTCGTCCGCAGTTTTGCCTTCATCCCACATAAAGCCGAATACTTGCTTCGCAATCTTACCGTTAATGGTGTTATCCACAATACGCGCAATCATGCCACCCAGTTTCTCAGCCGATACAGGAGAGTCAGCAAGGTCTAAGCCCGCTTTGTTTAACGCACCTGAGAATTCACCCATCACCCAGTTAGCCGCAATCTTACCTTGAGCAGCGCCACCAGCAGCTTTTACTACGTCTTCATAAAACTCTGACATTTCACGAGTCAGCGTAAGAACGTGAGCATCGTACTCAGTCACACCAAAGTCAGCTACGAAACGTGCACGACATGCAGCAGGAAGCTCAGGCATCGTTGCTTTAATCGCTTCAATTTGCTCGTCTGCAATGATCACAGGCAACAAGTCAGGGTCTGGGAAGTAGCGGTAATCGTTCGCTTCTTCTTTAGAACGCATTGAACGCGTTTCCATCTTCACTGGGTCGAATAAGCGTGTTTCTTGGTCAATGGTGCCATCCCATTCCAAGATTTCCATTTGACGTTCAATTTCTACGTTAATCGCTTGTTCAATGAAGCGGAATGAGTTGAGGTTTTTCAACTCGCAGCGTGTACCAAACGGTTGACCCGGACGACGTAAAGACACGTTACAGTCTGCACGGAACGAACCTTCTGCCATGTTGCCGTCAGAAATACCTAACCAACGTACAAGGGTGTGAATCGCTTTAATATAAGCAACCGCTTCTTCAACCGAACGCATATCAGGTTCAGATACGATTTCAAGCAGTGGCGTACCTGCACGGTTTAAATCGATACCAGATTGACCTTCAAATTGGTCATGGATTGATTTACCTGCATCTTCTTCAAGGTGCGCACGTGTCACGCCAATACGCTTTACAGTGCCATCTTCAAGTTGAATGTCGATATGACCCAAGCCCACAATCGGGTTGTCCATTTGGCTAATTTGGTAGCCTTTTGGCGAGTCAGGGTAGAAATAGTTTTTACGTGCAAAAACAGAAGCTTGGTCGATGTACGCATCGATACCCAAACCAAAGCGAATCGCAAGATCAACCACTTCTTTGTTGAGTACCGGCAATACGCCCGGCATTGCTAAATCTACAAGGCTCGCTTGTGTATTTGGGTCTTGACCAAACACAGTCGATGAACCTGAGAAAATTTTGGTATTGGTAGCAAGCTGAGTATGAATCTCGATACCAATCACCACTTCCCAACCATCAATCAGGTTAGATTTTGGTTTAGCCGCTTTTGTAGAGTTGTTTTTAGACATTATGCGTTCTCCTCAGCAATTGCAGCGCGTTGTGTATGCCAATCGGTTGCTTGTTGATACTGATGTACCACTGACAACAATTGCGATTCTGACCAGTAGTTACCAATCAACTGTAAGCCAACAGGTAGGTTGTCTTTGTCAAAACCAACAGGCGCGTTAATTGCAGGTAAGCCCGCAAGGTTCACCGCGATGGTGTAGATGTCACCCAAGTACATTTCAACTGGAGAAAGGTTTGCACCAATTTTGTATGCAGTTGTAGGCGCAGCAGGGGCAGCAATTACGTCTACAGACTCAAATGCTTTTAAGAAGTCTTGTTGAATTAAACGACGTACTTTTTGTGCTTTCACATAGTACGCATCGTAGTAACCCGCAGAAAGCGCGTAAGTACCAATCAAAATACGTTGCTGAACTTCTTTACCAAAACCTTCTGAACGTGAACGTTTGTACAAGTCCATTAAGTCCACTGGGTTTTCACAGCGGTAGCCATAACGCACGCCATCAAAACGTTGTAAGTTTGAAGATGCTTCAGCAGGAGCAATCAGGTAATAGGTTGGAACATAAGCGTCAGTCATGGTGAGATCAGTCTCAACCAAGATTGCGCCCATTTCTTCAAGCTTTTTCAACGATTCTTCAACGCGTGCTTTTACGTCTGCATCTAAACCAGCAACATTAAAGTACTGCTTAGGAATACCAATACGTAAACCTTTTACAGAAGTGCCGTTTAAGTTTGCTACGTAGTTGTCGACATCTTTTTCAACCGAAGTTGAGTCTTTTGCGTCATGACCTGCCATCACGTTCATGAGGTAGGCACAGTCTTCAGCCGAACGTGCCATTGGGCCACCTTGGTCTAAAGATGATGCATAAGCGATCATACCGAAACGCGATACACGACCGTATGTTGGTTTTAAACCTGTAAGGCCACAGAAAGACGCTGGTTGACGAATAGAACCACCAGTATCTGTACCTGTTGCAAATGGCGCAAGATCAGCCGCGACAGCCGCCGCAGAACCACCTGAAGAACCACCCGGTACATGACTTAAGTTCCACGGGTTCGCAGTAGCGCCGTAGAATGAGTTTTCACTTGTTGAACCCATGGCGAATTCGTCCATGTTCACTTTACCTAAAGTGACAAGGCCCGCAGCTTTACCTTTCGCTACAACGGTCGCGTCGTAAGGAGAGATAAAATTGTCCAGTATTTTAGAACCAGCAGTGGTCTTAATACCTTGGGTACAAAAAATGTCTTTATGTGCAATCGGCACACCCGTTAAAGCAGTTGCATTACCGGCTTTTAGTGCCGCGTCAGCCGCATCAGCCTGAGCCAATGCTTGTTCAGCAGTCACGGTCACATACGATTTTACTTGAGCATCGATTTTTTCAATGCGTTTTAAATAGTGTTCAGTCAATTCGCGTGAAGAAAATTTAGCACTAGCCAAACCTTCAGACAGCTCACGAATGGATAAGCGATGTAAATCAGTCATAAGAAATATTTCTTTACGTTTAATTTGAATAAATGGGTTATCTGAATGAAAATTATTCAATCACACGAGGAACAAGGTATAAGCCGTCCTGAGTTGCAGGAGCAACTGCTTGATATTCTTCACGATGATTGCTTTCAGATACGCGGTCTTCACGTAAAGGCTGTGGATTGTCGAATGGGCTTTTGAGTGGTTCAACACCGTCGGTATTGATGCCTTTCAGGGTTTCCATCATGCCTAAAATTTTATTTAAACTTTGAGCATATTCAGCAGATTGCGTCTCATTCAGCGATAAACGTGCGAGATGTGCAATCCCTGAAACTGTTTGTGCATTTAGATCTGCAGAATGCTGTGCATCCGATGTAGACATAACATTACCTAATCAGTATTAAAAAAAATCAAAATATAGTGGCTTATAATAAGCGATTGACTTGTTCAAATCATCACATTTAGTTAAAGTTGCCACCTTGCGTCCATATAAAAGTTTAACTGAGAACGTCCCCGTGATTCTAAAACGACTAATTGGCTTGTTTTCGCCGGATCTTGCCATTGATTTAGGCACTGCAAATACACTTATTTATGCGCCAGGACGAGGCATTATATTAAATGAACCGACGGTGGTGGCAATTCGCCACAGTGGTTCACAAAAAATCGTTGCCGCAGTAGGTCTTGACGCGAAACAAATGCTAGGTCGTACACCTGCAAATATTTCTGCGATTCGCCCAATGAAAGATGGTGTGATTGCAGATTTTGAAGTAACTGAAACCATGTTGAATCAGTTTATTGGCAAAGTGCACGAAAAACGTCTATTTCCACCAGCGCCACGAGTTGTGGTATGCGTACCTTGCAAATCAACATTGGTAGAACGTCGTGCAATTCGCGAAGCGGTTTATAACGCTGGCGCACGTGAAGTTCGCTTAATTGAAGAGCCAATGGCTGCTGCAATTGGTGCAGGCATGCCTGTTGAGCAAGCATGTGGTTCGATGGTTGTCGATGTGGGTGGTGGTACAACCGAAATCGCAATTATTTCATTACAAGGCTGTGTCTACGCAGATTCACTGCGTATTGGTGGCGATGTATTTGACGAACAAATCATTAACTATGTACGCAAAGCACATGGCTGTGTGATTGGTGAAACCACTGCAGAAACCATCAAGAAAGAAGTGGGTATGGCGCTTCCTGATGAAGGTGCGAAAGCACTGGAAATTGAAGTCCGTGGTCGTAACTTGGCTGAAGGTGTACCGCGTGCCATTACAGTCACGTCTGATGAAGTAACTCAAGCAATTTCTGATCCGTTACAAAACATCGTATCTGCGGTGAAATCAGCACTTGAACAAACACCGCCTGAATTGTCTTCTGACATCGCAGAGCGTGGTATTGTGTTGACTGGTGGTGGTGCATTACTTCGTAACTTAGATAAGCTTCTTGCGAAAGAAACAGGCCTTCCTGTTGTAGTTGCAGAAGATCCTCTATCTTGTGTGACACGTGGTGGTGGTAAGGTTCTCGAATTCTTCGATAACCCAAATCATGACATGTTATTTGTAGGCTAAGAAAAGGACTCGGCGGGTGCAAACGCAACTGTTTTCAAGACAACCGCCATCTTTTCGCTCATTTATCATTGCGGTGATTACATGTTTGGTTGTGCTGTTTTTCGACTGGCGCATGCCACATGTAATTCAACCGGCAAGAGACGTCTTGTATGCGGCATATAATCCAATATATGCCCTTGCAAGCTATCCAGTGTTATCGCGAGAATGGCTAAATCAACAAACCAAGTCTGAAGCTCAATTGCGCCGTGAAAATACTGCGATGCAAGCTGAGTTATTACAGGCTCAAGTCCGCTTACAAAAACTTTCTGAATTATCTGCTGAAAACACGCGTTTACGGGGTCTGTTAGATACACCTTTAATTATTGATGGTCGTATGGAAATTGCAGAAGTGATCGGTACAGATGCCGACCCACTGCGCCATATTATCGTGATTAATCGTGGTGCAAGCAGCCAGTTAAAAGTGGGGCAGACAGTACTCGATGACAAAGGGATTATGGGGCAGATTATTAACGTCTATCCACATAGTAGCCGTGTCATGTTGCTGTCAGACAAAGAACATTCTTTATCAGTACGTATGGAGCATACCGGTATGCGCGCCATCGTAACGGGTACAGGTGATTTAGGTCGTTTAAAGATGGAATATGTACCAACCAGCGCCAACATCAAAGTGGGTGAAAAAGTTTATAGCTCAGGTTTGGGGGCACATTTCCCAGCGGGTTATTTAGTCGGTACAGTGTCAAAAGTCAGCCGACACAATTCGGGTGAATTCGCACAAATTGATTTAAAACCAGCGGCGCAACTCGCAGGTGGTCATCATGTTGTGGTTTTATTTTCAGATTCGTTAGCGATGGAGCAACCACATGTCACTCGCTAAGCTGAGCCGTCATACACAGCGTGATCCATTATTTCCAATCATCATCTCAATTGTGATGGCATCTTTGTTGATGGTTTATCCCTTGTCTTATGATGTTTCGGGATGGCGTCCACTGTTTATGTTGATGGTCATGTTGTTTTGGGTGCTGTGTCAGCCGACATGGTGTGGTATTTGGTTTGCTTTCGGGACGGGCCTATTTGCAGACTTACTACTCGATGCACCATTTGGCATGAATGCTTTGAGTTTTGTCGTGATTGCCTTTGTTACGCGGTTTTTAACCCGTGAGCGCCGCATACTTACCTTTGCAAATCTATGGATAATTGCTGCACTTTCAATTGTGGCACATCTATTCTTTGTCTGGATTGCACAAGTCATGAGTGGGCTACAGTTTAGTTTTGCACGTCATTGGCAACCTTTATTGACTAGCATTTTACTTTGGCCAATTTTGTATTATGTACTCAGAAAATGGCGCATTTAATTCTCGCTTCTAGCTCACCCCGTCGTCGTGAATTGCTCCAACAGTTGGGGCTGAAATTTGATATTTTCAGTCCCGATATTGATGAGTCGGTACATGAGGGTGAGTCAGTTGCAGATTATGTCGAGCGTCTAGCTCGTGCAAAAGCTCAAGCGGTACAAGATGAATATCCCGATGCAATTGTCATTGCTGCCGACACCAGTCTCAGTGTCGATCATCATATTTTAGGTAAACCTGAATCAAAACAACACGCATTTGAAATGTGGCAACTCATTTCTGGTCGCAAACATGATGTGTATTCAGGTGTTTGCGTACGTACAAAACAACAAATTTGCAGTATAGTAGTGCGTACACAGGTTGAATTTCAATCGCTTAGCCTAGATGATATGGAAAGCTATTGGGCAACGGGCGAACCAATAGGCAAGGCGGGAGCCTATGCGATTCAGGGAATAGCTGCGCGCTATATTCCTTGTATTGAAGGGAGCTACAGCAATGTGGTTGGGCTACCTTTATATGAAACCGTACAGTTATTACAGACAGTTAAGGCACTAAATTAACTGCTGAAACACCAGAATTTTTATAATGTTTTGAGTTTTGTTATGTCTGACGAGTTGTTGATTAATGTCACACCGATGGAATGTCGTGTGGCGTTGATTGAAAACGGCACGGTCAATGAATTATTCGTTGAACGTACGGTGAAGCGTGGGTTAGTGGGAAATATTTATAAAGGAAAAGTGGTTCGCGTACTGCCAGGTATGCAAGCAGCTTTTATTGATATTGGACTTTCAAGAACTGCTTTTTTACATATCAATGATATGGTATGGCAGCGTAATCAACCGACACCTAATGTATTTGACTTGCTACAACCGGGGCAGGTACTTACTGTTCAAGTGATGAAAGATATGCTCGGAACGAAAGGCGCACGACTTTCTACTGATCTTTCTATTCCTTCGCGTTATTTGGTTCTCATGCCGTATGGTAGTCATACAGGTGTCTCGCAGCGCATTGAGTCTGAAGAAGAGCGTGACCGTTTACGGAGTATGATTGAGCGTATTCAAAAACAACATAATCTTCCAGGTTCTGTCATTGTCCGTACCGCGGCGGAAGGCATTCCTGAAGAGGAAATTGCACAAGATATGGCATACCTTGCCAAACTGTGGGAATACATTCAGCGTAAGCAGCGCAGTATCGTCGTGCCATCCTTGATTTTTGAAGAATTACCGCTGCCACAACGCGTTATTCGTGATTTGGCTAATGAAGATACGTCTAAAATTCAGGTCGATTCGCGTGAAGTTCATGGCAAGTTAAGTGAGTTTGTGCAAGAGTTCGTTCCGAGTATGCAGAATCGTTTATTGCATTATCCAGGTGAGCGTCCAATCTTCGATCTATACAATGTTGAAGAAGATATTCAAAAGGCATTACAAACACGTGTTGCATTGAAGTCAGGTGGTTACCTGATGATTGACCAAACTGAAGCGATGACCACGATTGACGTGAATACAGGTTCTTATGTTGGTGGCCGATCTCTAGAAGACACTGTGTTTAAAACCAATATGGAAGCGACTCAGGTTATTGCTCGCCAATTACGTTTACGTAATCTCGGCGGGATCATCATCATTGACTTCATTGATATGCAAGAAGCGCTACATCGTGAAGAAGTGATGAATCAATTTGAGAAAATGCTCGAACGTGATCATGCTAAAACGAAAATTACTCAAGTCTCTGAATTAGGCTTGGTGGAAATGACCCGTAAGCGTACACGTGAATCATTGGAACATTTATTATGTGATTCATGTCCAACTTGTCAGGGGCGTGGTTATGTTAAAACTGCCGAGACTGTTTGCTACGAAATATTTCGAGAAATTTTAAGATATGCACGTGCTTATGAGTCACAAAGTGGCTTTACCGTTGTTGCACATCCTTCTGTGATTGACCGATTGTTAACGGCTGAAGCACCTGCAGTTGCGGATTTAGAGCACTTTATAAGCAGAACGATTAAGTTCCAAGTGGAAAATCTATATACGCAAGAGCAATACGATATCATTCTGAGCTGAAATTGTAACAGAATGTCGTTAAACACTTGTTACATCTGAGATTTTACTTTTCAACTGTAATTTTCAATACTAGACACATCGAATAGCCAAAGCCATTTTTTGATATTAATGATGAAAAATGGCTTAGCAAAATGAGGTGTATAATGGGTATGAGCAAAGCAGTAATGAACAGCAGTCTTAAAACAGTGGTTGAGGCGAAAGCAATTCATTCAGGTTATATCGTTGATGATCGAGGTAACGAAGTTCAGATTACTGCAAGCATGATTCGTGCAGCTTGCCATCAGCTTTTGAAAAAATGTCGCTCAATTAAAGCTTAAGTATATTTTGCAAAGGCTATATTGCAGTGTGCTGCATCCTTTAAAGATATGTATTAAACTTGAATAGTAGAGCTTAATGAACACTTAGAAAAGAAAAATAGAAGGGTGATCTATTTAAATTGATGCTTGATAATTATTACACAAATAACTCAGAGCAGTTTTAAATTGAAACGAGTTAATTCAAGAAATTAAGACATAACGATTCTATTTCTATAAGAAAAATTATAAAAAGCCTTATACATGTATAAGGCTTTTTTGTTGAGAAGTTCTTTTATTGAGGAGTTTAGAAATTTGAAAAGAGGCGGTTAGCTAACCGCCTGTAACTTTGGGGCATCTTGATTCACTATTGCTTCAAATCGTTGAATTTCGTCTTCCAAATGCGTCAACAGATTCTGCATTTTAGGCAGTGCATTACGACATGCTGTCAGACCAACTTCAAGTTTATCTAAATAACTGGTCATGGTGATATTTAATGCTTGACCATCTAATACAATTGAAGCTGGGTAAAGTGCTTCTAAACGTGCACCATTCCAATATAAAGGCTCTTGCGGGCCTGGGACATTAGAAATAACCAAATTGAAGGCTTGGCGCTTTGGCATAAAACCAGATGCGATATTTAAACCTGCAGCACCATAAACAAATGCACTGTAATTTAAAATTTGATTTGAATTCATGCGTTTGAAACGTTCTTTCGCATTTAATACGCTACGACGAACAATTTTGAGGCGTTCTAAAGGGTCTTCTTTATGTGTACCTAGATTCGCAAGTATCATGGTGATTCGGTTTGACATATCAGAATCATCCGAGCGTACTGAAGCAGGTACCATTGCAATTAATGGCTTTTTCGGTAGTGCATTGTGTACAAGTAAGTATTCACGTAATGCACCTGAACAAATTGCTAAGACAATATCGTTAATCGTTACACCCAAAGACTTGGCAATATGTGACAAACGCGAAAATTCGAATGATTGTGCTGCGAAACGGCGAGAGGAGCTTACACGTTGGTTTAATATTGAACTTGGCGCTTGGAAACTTGAAACATAATCTGGATTACGTCCCATATCTTTTAGCACGGTTTGTGATAACTCATAAAGTACACGCGGTGTAGAATCTAGCTGGCCTTTTAAAGTAGCCATAATGCCTTTAACACGACTTACTTTTGGTTGTTTTAAGCGTTTAGCACGTGGGCCTTCAACACACCAAGGTGGGACAATACTTTTTGCATGTGGATCATGCGACAAAGATTTTTCAACCAAACGCATACCCGCAATACCATCAACCATTGCATGATGAATTTTAAAATACATCGCAAATCGATTGCCTTCGATACCCTCAATAATATGACAGGTCCAAAGCGGTTTGGCACGGTCGATTAAAGCGCTGTGTTCTTGAGAAATATATGTCAAAAGTTCACGGATACGACCAGGATGAGGCAGAGCAATGTGGCGGAAATGGTGATCTAAATCGAATTCTTCATCTTCATCCCAAAAGAAGCCATTGAGTTTATTGTTAAAAGGTGGGATTGGGATTGATTTGGAATCACGAATATCTGCAACTAAGTCTTGAATAAAAGTATCTGGTGCATTGTCAGGGATCTGAAATAAAAATAGACCACCTACGTGCATTGGTTGTTGCCGTTTCTCTAAATTTAAGAATATGAAATCAATAGGATGTAATGGACGCATAGCGTTGATTGCCTCACTGCAATTTCTACAGCTGCTCATGTATGAGTAGCATTGTTAGAATTATTAAATTGTCTTTTGCAGTATAGCGTTTTTACGTTGAAATGATACGGAATTATGTGTATCGATGCGTTGAAAAAAACCACTGCTATGCAGTGGTTTTGTGATCTTTATTTTTTCATGTTGCCTGCGTGTAAGCCGCATTCTTTATGGGTTGCATCTTCCCACCACCAGCGACCTTCACGTTCGTGTTGATTCGGTAAAACAGGACGAGTGCATGGCTCACAGCCAATCGAGATAAAGCCTCGTTCGTGTAGTGGATTATATGGAATTTCCATTAGACGGATATAGTTCCATACATCAGCGCTAGACCAGTTTGCCAAAGGATTATATTTAATCAATTGCTTGCCCGGACCTGAAAAACCGGGGTCTGCTTGTACCACAGGAATTTCATTACGTGTGCCAGGGCTTTGGTCCTTACGTTGACCTGTGATCCAGCCATCTAAAGTGGCTAGTTTTTTACGCAAAGGTTGTACTTTTCGGATACCACAGCATTCTTTATGTTCATCTTGATAGAAGCTAAAAAAGCCCTTTTCTGTCACCAGTTTTTGTACCGCATCACTTTCTGGGAAACAGATTTCGATATCAATTTTATAATGTTTACGGACAGTATCTAAAAATTGGTAAGTTTCAGGGTGTAAGCGACCGGTATCTAAACTAAATACACGAAAAGGAATCCCTAAGTTCGATGCAAGATCAATCAGTACAACATCTTCTGCACCAGAAAAGGAAATCGCAACTTCACCTTGCTGGCTAAGCGCAAGTTTCATAATCTCAGAAGGTGATTTATCTGCATATTCAGATGCAAGTGCATCGACAAGGTCAATAGTAGGGATGGTAGTCATGAATGTCCTGGCTATAGGCTTGGAACGTTAAAACCTATATTAATTTATTTCAGAACTATTTTAATGGAAATGCTAAAACATACTTATCACTAAAAAATAGATACTTATGAAAAAAATAGATTTAAAAAAGAACAATGCATTTTTTAATTCTTCCGCTATGATATTAAAAAAATTTTTTCACTTAACAGAGGGTAGAGTGCATGGAAGTCGTTTGTTTAGATCTAGAAGGGGTTTTAGTACCTGAAATTTGGATTAATTTTGCGAAAAAAACAGGCATTAAAGAACTTGAAGCAACGACTCGTGACATTCCAGATTACGATGTGTTGATGACTCAGCGTTTAAATATTCTTAAGCAGCATGGTTTAGGTTTAAATGATATCCAAGATGTGATTGCGGACATGGGACCATTCGAGGGGGCAAAAGAATTTGTTGAATGGTTGCGCACACACTTTCAGCTGATTATTTTATCAGATACTTTCTACGAATTTGCCCATCCTTTAATGAAACAACTGGGCTGGCCAACGATTTTTTGCCATAAGTTAGAAACTGATGAAAAGGGTATGATTACAGCCTATAAGCTGCGCCAACCTGACCAAAAACGTGAAGCAGTTAAAGGATTGCATGGACTAAATTACCGTGTTATTGCCGCAGGTGATTCTTATAATGACACCACTATGCTGGGTGAGGCGGATAAAGGCTTTTTGTTTGATGCACCAGAAAATGTGATTAAAGAATTCCCACAATTCCCACCAATTCATGGCTATGCTGCATTAAAAGAAGCGATTCGTAATGCTTCAGTTCGTGATATTCCAGCTTAATTCTGAATAGCAAGTTATAGAAAAGGGCGCTTATGCGCCCTTTCTTGTTTAATGCAAAGCTGTTCTAACAACTTAGAAGCGATAGCCTATTTTCAAACCATAGCCAAGCGCATGATTATCTTTAAAGTCACCAATTTCATTACCACCAGTTTGAGCAGTAGCATCACCTAACCAGAAGTATTTAACACCTGCTTGGATGAAATAGTTTTCAGCAGGACTATATTGACCACCTAGACCAACATTCCAATACCCTTCAACAGGGCCTAAAGTCGTAACAGGGTTGCCTGCACCAGAATCGTAACCTACAGATGCAGAACCAGACCATTTGCTGTTAAATTTATGGCCTACACCAACATTAGCTGACCATTGGTCGTCTGAGTAATCAATAAGATTTTGACGGACATGAGGTGCTGGAATTGAACTTACGTTACCAAGTAAAGTTGGTTTAACCGCAAACTGGCTCCAATGTACCCAACGAACATTGGCAAATGCTAGCGTATCTTTAGCAATACCTGTTTGGAAATCTAAGTTAACTGATTGAGGTGTTGTTGCATCAACAGATGATGTCAGCGCACTTAAAGATGGATACGGTAGAAGCGTAGTTTCATTGGATTTTGTATTATGTTCAATTTCAGAGCGGTAGGTAATAGCCGCTTTTAATGCAATTTCAGGAATCGAATAAGCAACACCTGCTAACCAGCCATAAGCTTCTTCACGTTCCATTTCGATGTTATAAGTACCAAGTTTGGCATTACCACCATAAGCAGCACCACGTAGTTTGATATTGGCTTCTACAGTTTGCCAAACTGGACCTGCATAAAAGTTCCAATTTTCGTTTGGTTGGTAACCAATTAGGGCAGTTAAGCTTTCAGTTTTAACATCTACAGATGTACCTTGAGCACCATTACCAAATACTTGCGATGCAGCATCATATTCAGCTTCTGCACCGTATGGTTGGTCGTAAATTAAACCTAGTGAAATTTTGTCAGTCGCTTGTACTTTGACAGCAGCGGAAGGGAAGTAATATGACTTCGCCATGTCATCGACATTAAGTTCATTTGACTTTACTTCTGCATCTAAAACAGAAATGCCTGCTTCGGCGTAGTTACCTGGCTGTAGGAATGCTGAGATTGACTGACCAGAACGGTCTAAGCCAGCTGCTTGAACTGCAGAAAGAGGTAAAGCGCTAAGTAAAATAGCAGAATAAATTTTATTGAGCTTCATGGTACGTTCCCTGATGCCATCTGTAACAAAAATGTGCTGGAAAAGTAACATAATTTTAAAAAGAGTAAATACTCAGCTCTGTTGAAGAAATGAACTAAGGCGGTTAAGGAAAGAGCTTGCTTAGAGTGTTTATACTAATTTTATTAACTCAAGTATATGAAAAATATGAATTTTGATTTATTGAAAATAGTGTAAAAGAACTAAAACTTTATTAATTTTAATTGATGGTAAAATAATCGAATGATATATAAGTGTATAAAATTAGAGTTGAAAAGTAAAAAACCACTCGAAAGTGGTTTTTTACTTTAGGAAAACTTAGAAGCGGTAACCCATTTTTAGACCATATGCAATAGCATTGTTGTCTTCAAAGTTACCAACATCATTTGTTAATGGTGTTAATGCTTTTGAATCGCCTAACCAGAAGTATTTCACACCACCAGCAATAAAGTAATTAGCCGCCGGGCTATATTGTAAGCCTAGACCAACATTCCAATAACCTTCTGTAGGACCAAGTGTGGTCACAGGATTTCCAGCACCAGAATCCCAACCTACAGAGACATTACCAGCCCATTTTTCGCTAAATTTACGACCTACACCACCAGTCACAGTCCATTGATCTTTGTTGTATTCAACTAAAGTATCAGCAAGACGAGCTGGCTGAGTTGCAGTTAAGAGTGCTCCATATCCAGGAGGAGTAATTGAAAAACCATCCCAATTTACCCAGCGTACATTAAGGAATGCAACTGTGTCAGCCATGATGCCTGATTGAAGGTCTAAATTAACGGATTGTGGTGTTGTTACTTTAGTAATATCAGTTGTAGCTAGAGCAACTAATCCACCATTTACAGTAGGATTGGCTGCACTTTCAGTTGTCTTTAATTCATGTTCGATTTCTGAGCGATAAGTTAAAGATGCTTTGAGTGCAATGTCAGGGATTTGATATGCAAGACCTGCAGCCCATCCGATTGCATCATCTGAGCTCATGTTTGCATCATAGCCCTGAGCAAAACTGCTATAAGCGGCACCACGTAAATGAACTTCACCTTCAGCTCTTTGCCAAACTGGGCCTGCATAAAAGTTCCAGTTTACGTTTGGCTGAAAACCGAATACCAATGTTAAATTTTCTGTGTGAACTTCAGCAGATGTACCTTCCCCACCAAATGAAAAAGCATTGAGACCGGCATTTGGAGCGGAATATTCTGCTTCAGCACCAAATGGTTGATCATAAAGAAGACCAAAAGAAAATTTATCAGTGACTTGTAACTTTAATGCAGCTGATGGGAAGTAGTAATCACTCGCCATATCACCCGTAGCTTGGCTTCCTAAAGCAGTAGAAGTTGTACCAGATACATCTGGGTCTAATACAGAAATACCTGCTTCAAAGTAATTACCCGGTTGCAGGAAGGCTGCAATAGATTGTCCTGAACGGTCCATTGCTGCAGCAAATGCACCCGTCATTGGTACAGTTGCTAAAATCATTGCTGTTGTTAATGTCTTTAATTTCATTTTACGTCTTTCCTTGAGGTGCAAATGCAAATGTTTGTTGCTCATTTTGTGTTTATGTTTTTTGGCTTTTGGAGAAGTCGGTTAACCGAAATCATTTGTTACTCCGTGTCACAAAAATAGCACAATTAAAATAAGAGTAAATGCTCTAGACATAACTAATAAGTTCAAAAAGTGATCGAAATAGAGTTTTTGCACCAAAATTCTTAAGGGTTTAGGATTAAGTTATTGATAAACAAAACAATAAAATAATGAAGATAAAATGATTTTTTGTATAAAAAATATTCTAAAAAAAGGAAATTTAAACTTTATATGTTGTGATATAGGTCATATTTTAATAGGTGGTGCGCTCTGCGGGACTCGAACCCACGCCGGTCACTTAGGAGGCAACTGCTCTATCCAGTTAAGCTAAGAGCGCTAGACGGTGGCTAATTTACTCCAATTTGAGTTAAAAAAAAAGTTATTGCCGAAACAATAACTTTTTAAATTGATTAGTCTTTTTTCTCTTCTTCGATTTTGATGTCACTCAAATCTTTAGGATTAAGATAGTTGAACATCAGCAACATGATTGTAATCCATACTGGAATCATCAAAACGGATTCCATAAAACCTTGGGTCCACATGATGAAGAGTACCAAAGCAATGAAAATTAAAACAATATAGTTACTTACTGGCGACCAAAGTGCTTCATACGATGTCTTGAAGTTTAGAATGCGTTTAGCGCGTCTAAATTGAAGGTGAGTCATAGTAATCATAGCCCAGTTCAAGACTAAAGCTCCAACCACCACATACATTAAATGACCAAGTGCATCTTCTGGAACAAAGTAGTTTAATAGTACACAACCAAAAATTAATACTGCTGAAAGTAAAACAGCTGGAATTGGTACGCCTTGTTTATTGGTTTTAGCAAAAACTTTAGGTGCATTTCCTTGTTTTGCCAAGCTGTAAAGCATACGGCTGTTTGCATACATACCACTGTTATATACAGATAATGCAGCAGTTAAGATAATAAAGTTAAGTAAGTGTGCCGCCCAATCAATACCCAATTGACTGAAGATCATCACGAAAGGACTTTTATCTAGACCACCAAGGTCAAGTTGGTTCCAAGGTACTAAAGATAAAAGAATCGTTAATGAGCCCACATAGAAAATGAGGATACGGAAAACGACTTGGTTAATGGCTTTTGGAATAGTTTCTTTTGGATTTTCTGCTTCTGCTGCAGCCATACCAATCAGTTCGATACCACCAAAGGCAAACATTAGGAAGGCAAGCATGAAGAATAAACCTTCAAAGCCATTTGGGAAGAAACCACCTTGATTCCAAAGGTTGCTAAATGATGCAGTAGAGTTTGAGTCTGCTGTTAATAGTAAATACAAACCGAACACAATCATTGAAATAACCGCAGTTACTTTAATGATAGAGAGCCAGAACTCTGATTCACCATAAAATTTCACATTGCCTAAGTTAACAGCTGTAATGATCACAAAGAAAAACAGTACAGATGCCCAAGCAGGAATATGAGGCCACCAGTAGTTAATGTATTTTGCGACAGCGGTCAGCTCTGTCATTGCAACTAGAATATAGAGGATCCAATAGTTCCAACCGGTCAGGAAGCCGGGAAATTTACCCCAGTATTTATACGCGAAATGGCTGAATGAACCAGCGACAGGCTCATGCACAATCATTTCACCGAGTTGACGCATAATTAAGAATGCGATCAAACCACCAATGGCATAACCCAATATAATGGAAGGACCTGCTGATTGAATCACATGAGCGGAGCCCAAGAATAAGCCTGTACCAATTGCACCACCCATGGCAATCAATTGAATATGACGATTCTTTAAGCCACGCTTGAGTTCGGAGGAATTGGTAGTCAAGTTACTCATCCCGAGAATGGTTTAATTTTGTTAATTGTAATAGATCAAGATTGAATAGCCTAGTAGCTCAAAATATATGAAAAATATTTATGAATAATATAATTAATAATTAAGTTGTATTGTTAGATTAAAATTATATCAATCAATAGATTAATTTTATTTTAAATGAATTGGCAGATGTCTAGCTTATATGAAAAAGGTATTGAGTGTTGTTTTTTTATACTTAAGTCATGTGATTGTTAAAACTTCAGTTAAACATTGTATGATGCCAATACGCAGAAAAGAATGGTCTGCTAGAACACAATGATAAATATCCAAGGATTCAATAAAAATGAGTTTTGCACCCCAAATTAAAATTGCAGCAACCTATATGCGTGGTGGTACAAGTAAAGGCGTATTTTTTAAGCTTGATGATTTACCTGTCGCTGCACAGCAAGCGGGCAAAGTGCGTGACCAAATTTTACTGCGAGTCATTGGTAGTCCAGACCCTTATGGTAAACAAATTGATGGTATGGGTGGTGCAAGCTCTAGTACCAGTAAAACTGTAATTTTAGCGAAAAGTTCAAAAGCGGATCACGATGTTGATTATCTGTTTGGGCAGGTATCGATTGATAAAGCCTTTGTTGATTGGAGTGGGAACTGCGGCAACTTGACTGCGGCTGTTGGGGCTTTTGCAATATCGAATGGCTTAGTGGATGCTGCACGCATATCAGAAAATGGTCTATGCACCGTTCGTATTTGGCAAGCCAATATTCATAAAACCATTATTGCACATGTACCAATGGCCAATGGAGAAGTGCAAGAAACTGGTGATTTTGAATTAGATGGTGTGACATTTCCTGCAGCTGAAGTGCAAATTGAGTTTTTAGATCCTGCTGATGACGGTGAAGATGGTGGTGCAATGTTTCCTACAGGCAACTTAGTGGACACACTAACGGTTCCTGATGAAGGAAGTTTTGCTGCAACTTTCATTAATGCAGGTATTCCAACGATTTTCTTAAATGCCGAAGAGATTGGTTATACCGGCACTGAATTACAGGATGCTGTTAATAGTGATGCAAAAGCTTTAGCACGTTTTGAAAAAATCCGGGCCTATGGTGCAGTGCAAATGGGATTGATTGCAGATATTTCAGAAGCTGAAAAACGCCAGCACACGCCAAAAATTGCATTTGTATCGAAACCTAAAGCCTATACATCATCTAGTTCTAAAGAAATTACGGCACTTGATACTGACTTATTAGTTCGCGCACTTTCAATGGGTAAACTGCATCATGCCATGATGGGAACAGCTGCGGTGGCTATTGGTACAGCTGCTGCTATACCAGGTACTTTGGTAAACTTGGCAGCAGGTGGAGGCGAGCGTGAAGCTGTTCGCTTTGGGCATCCATCTGGGACGCTACGTGTAGGTGCTCAAGCGGTGAATGAGAATGGCCAGTGGGTGGTTAAAAAAGCAGTGATGAGTCGCAGTGCTCGTGTATTGATGGAAGGTTGGGTGCGTATACCAGCGGATGCACTCGATTAATTTACATAAAAATTTTAATAAGCCTCTGCTCAGCAGGGGCTTTTTTTTTGCCTTTATTCTTTTAATAAATATATAAAGCATTATTTAGTATATATTTAAATATAATATGTACTGCATTTAATATTAGAAGAATAGAGTGATATTTGTCACATTTTATTTGATAGCATTCCGCATAGCTATACCCTGAAAAAACTGGCTCGAACATGCTTAAAAATGACTTAATAAAACAGGAACTTTCAGTAGAACATTTAGCAGTCCTTGATGCACTGCCAATGCCTGCTGCGCTTTTTTCCGCAACTGCTGACTTATTGTGTGCGAATCAACTTTTTCAACGTAGTTTTCGAACAGACTTAAGTCAACTCATCTCCAATAAACTCGAAATAATGTTGAGTGTACAGCCGAATCAATCTGAATTTAGTTTGCGTTGCTTAGAGATGGAGCATATTGAACCGTTTATTTATTCGGAAAGTGAACGACACTATTGGCTGACTTTAAAACCGCATTATTTACATGATGGTCAGTTAAAACATGTCATGCTGTGTTGTGCAGATATCACCAATTTAAAACAATCTGAACAGAAATTAATGCAACATAATCAATTGTTGAAGCAACAAGTCTATATCGATCATTTGACTCAAGTGCTGAATCGTCGTGGTTTTGATTTGCAGATAGAAGAATGGCAACTCAAACTTGCACGCCAAGACTTATCTGAAATGAGTTTGATTATGTGTGATTTAGATAACTTTAAGCAGATTAATGATATTTATGGACATGATTTTGGCGATGAAATTTTAGTGAAATCTGCTCAAATTTTAATGCGTGTGATTGAAAGCATGGAGGATGCTTACGTATTTCGAATTGGTGGTGAAGAATTTGTAATTGCGTTGCCAGATATGCAATTAAAAGATGCATGTCATATAGCACAGCAATGTTGTCATCAAGTCTCAGCTATGTCTGCAAACTATGCTGATAAGGTTCTGAAACTTTCGATTTCATGCGGCGTTGCACATCAATATCAAGATGGGGTCTTAGCTGAGACTTTGGCCAAAGCAGATCAAGCTTTATATCAAGCAAAATATAGCTCTAAAAATTGTACTTGTTATAGCGACGGTGACGGTATTAATTTATTCGAATGTTAATGGTGCTTTTTAAAAATTATCGAATGTGAAGAGATAAATAGACCAGTGAATGATTAATAAGCAGATTTGACAATGAGCATAGAGAATACGTACAGAAAGCAGTATCATGCAACAAGTCAAAATGACCATAGGTTTAGCAACGGGTTTGCTAAACATACTAGATTTTAGTCGATTTAAATATTCGAGGTGAATGTGTCCTCATTAACAGATGTTTCTACTTATGCCCTGACTGAAGCGCAAGAGCGTATTCAACAGGACTTACTAACAGCACTGGATGCTTTTGCTATTCCAGAACCGTTAAAAGGTGCGGTGTATCATGCTGTGATGTTGGGTGGAAAACGTGTTCGTCCGGCACTTTGCTATGCAACAGCTGCATTAAATCCGAATCAAAATGCTGCGGCAGTTCGCCGAGCAGCGGTGGCAATTGAGTTTATTCATTGTTATTCATTGGCACATGATGATTTGCCATGCATGGACAATGATTTATTACGTCGTGGTCAACCGACATGTCATGTGGCATTCGGTGAAGACACCGCGTTATTGGCAGGTGATATTTTACAATCGATGGCATTTGAAGTTTTGGGTAGTCGTTTATTTGATCAGGGTGCTGCTGTAGACGCTCCAATTGTATTAAAGCAAATGCAGATTTTAGCGACTGCGACTTCTAAAATGGTCAATGGACAAGTGCTGGATTTACAAGCCGAAGGTAAGCACGTAAATCAAGAACAACTGGAAAATATTCATCGTAATAAAACTGGCGCACTTATTTCTGCTGCAATTATGATGGCAGCAGTGACGATTTTTAATGGAACAGATCAAGCCATTCCAAAACTACGTGAGTTTGGACTTGCTATTGGTTTAGCGTTCCAAGTTCAAGATGACATTTTAGATATTATTGCAGATACAGAAGTGCTTGGAAAAACAGCAGGTAAAGACCAACAAGTTGATAAATCGACTTATCCTGCATTGTTGGGTTTAGAACAAGCAAAAGAATACGCTGAGACATTACATAATCAAGCTGTTAATGCCTTAGCATACTTTGGTGATGATGCTACAGAATTGCTGAAGATTACGCAGTTTTTACTAAATCGAAAAAGCTAAATTAAGCACGATGAACTGCCCATAACATTGCATGATGTTATGGGCTTTTTTTCAGTAAAATAAAAATTTCTGATTTAAAAAAAGGACGCTGAGCGTCCTTTTTGATCGATATAAAACCGATTAAATGCTTTCTTTATAGATGCGGTCTGCTTCTTCGAATTTATCTGTAATTTCGTTAGAAGGTGCTTTACCCATTAAGCTGACAACGACAATTGCAATGAGTGAGCAGATGAAGCCAGGAATGATTTCATAAACGCCTGTATCGCCCCAAACGTTTTTCCATAAAATCACCATCACAGCACCGACAACCATACCTGCTAAAGCACCATTCAACGTCATACGTTTCCAAAACAATGACAAAATAATGAGTGGACCAAATGCGGCACCAAATCCTGCCCATGCATAAGCAACAAGACCTAAAACTTTTGAATCAGGATTACCAGCCATGTAGATGGCAAGAATTGAAATCAATAGCACCATAATACGGCCAACCCAAACCAACTCTGTTTGCGATGCTGATTTACGAAGGAACGATTTATAGAAGTCTTCAGTGAGCGTACTTGAACAGACGAGCAACTGGCAGCTCAGTGTACTCATAATGGCAGCTAAGATTGCTGCAAGTACAATACCTGCAACCCAAGGGTTAAATAGAATTTTAGTTAATTCCATAAACACCGTTTCAGGGTTGGTACTTACCACACCCGCAAGTTCTGGATGTTGTTGGAAGTAAGCAATACCAAAGAAACCAGCAGCTACAGCACCACCTAAGCACAGTGTCATCCAAGTCATACCAATGCGGCGCGCATTTGGAATAGATTTAACTGAATCGGCTGCCATGAAGCGTACCAGAATATGTGGTTGACCAAAGTAGCCCAAACCCCATGCTAAAAGTGACATGATCGCGACAAAGCTCAGATCACCAATAACATCCATGGCTTGAGGGCGTGCTGCTTCAAGTGCCATGGTGAATTGTGTTAAGTCTGAGAACGATAACATCACCACAATAGGGGTGAGTAATAAGGCGAAAATCATAAAGCCCGCTTGAATGGTGTCAGTCCAGCTTACAGCAAGGAAACCACCAATAAAGACATAACTTACAGTAGCAATTGCGCTGATCCATAGGGCAGTGCTATACGACATGCCGAACATACTTTCGAATAAGCGTGCACCTGCAACCATGCCTGAAGCACAATAAATGGCAAAGAAAATCAAAATGATCACGGCAGAAACAATACGCAGAATTTTTTTCTGATCATTAAAGCGATTAGAAAAATAGTCGGGGAGTGTTAACGCATTATTTTGTACTTCAGTATGTACGCGAAGACGGCCTGCAACCAGTAACCAGTTGAGCCAAGCACCAATGATTAAGCCAATGGCAATCCACATTTCAGAAAGTCCTGAAAGGTAGATTGCTCCGGGTAGACCCATAAGTAGCCAGCCACTCATATCGGATGCACCGGCAGATAGCGCTGTAACAAAGCTACCTAAGCGTCTGCCACCCAAAATGTAGTCAGAAAAGTTACTCGTTGCACGATATGCGAGTAAACCAATCACGACCATGGCGACAATATAAAAGAGGAAAGTAATTAGGGTGGGATTTAGGGAGCTCATACGATATCCGTTTTGGCGTTGGACAAGTGCTTTTAAAACGGAGGATTTAAGCGGAATTTACTTGATTATGTTGGTAAATAGAGGCTTAAGATCCTGATACGTCAAAAAATAACGGGAAATTTAAACATAAATTTACTGTTTTTGCTTCAATTTTCGCAGTGACCACAAAAAATGGGCAGTCTCTAGCTGCCCATTTGAAGCTTGTGAAATCAAAAAATTATTGGTTACGGCCCATCACACCACGAATGGTATTAAGAATATCGGCTGGTAGAACCACAGTTTTCGCATTATTGGATTTCGCCATATCCTGCATGGCTTTGACATATTGCTCACCCAACAGGTATGCCACAGGAATTTCTTGATCACCGACGGCTGAGCTCACCATTTCAATCGCGCGTTGTGAAGATTCAGCTAAAACCACTTGTGCTTCAGCATCACGACGAGACGCTTCTAAACGACCATCAGCTTCTAAAATAGCTGCTTGCTTTTCACCATCAGCTTTAGTCACTGTTGCACGGCGTTGACGCTCAGCTGCAGCTTGCTCTTCCATGGCTGCTTGCATGGTGTGAGATGGCTTAATATCTTGAATTTCGACAGTTTTAAGGGTAATACCCCAATCCGAAATATCATCTGAAATTGCAGCTTTGAGTTTGGCTTTAATATGATCACGTGATGACAGCGCATCATCTAAGTCCATTTCACCTACGATTGAACGTAGAGAGGTTTGTACTAAGTTTTGAATGGCCCACGTATAGTTTTCAATACCATACACCGCTTTTTCAGGCGTAGTGAGATTGATATACGCTACTGCATTCATTAATAGTACGGCATTGTCACGTGAAATCACTTCCTGAGATGGAATATCTAACACGATATCTTTGGTGGTCACTTTATAAGCCACTTCATCAATATAAGGAATGACAAAGTTTAGGCCTGGGTTGAGGGTAGTATGGTATTTACCTAAGCGCTGCACAATCCATTTAAAACCCTGAGGCACAATCCGAACACCTTTAAAGATGGTGACAGCCACAAAAACAAGGAAGGCTAAAAAAACAATTGAAACACCTGACATTTGATTTCTCTCTTATTTATAGATTGTCATTTTGGCTACTGCTATGGCGCTGAACCACTAAATCGTTGCCTAAGATGTCGATGACTCGAACGCGATCGCCCACTTCGAGCTGATCTTGAGTTCGACAGTGCCATTCATCAGAGCCAAGTACAGGCATAGGAAAACGAACTTTAACTGAACCATGATTTAGCTGGGTTTGGATGACCATGCCGACTTGTCCAATAGTGGCTTCACGAGAAAGTCCAGCTTTGGTTTTATCGGTAGATAAGGGCTTAATAAATTTAAACCACGAAAAAGTGCATAGGATGGAAAGTACGATCCAAATAATGATTTGGACATTAAAGTCCATTGAAGGAAAAATCCAATATAAAATGCCGACCAAAATGGCCGATACACCAAACCAGAGTGCGGCAAAAGAAGGCAAAATCAATTCGAACAGGATTAATGCAACACCCAGAACGAACCAGTGCCAAGGTTCTATAATAAATTCCATACATCTACTCTTATATTGGGTAATTGATATAGATGAACCAGCATCTATATCAATGTAGCAGATGTATAAGCTAATGAATATTAAAAAAATCGCTGAATTAAATTTTGGCTCTTGGCGCCGGTTTAAATGCAGCAGGCGATTGTTTAAAGTTGCTGATAGCTTTTTCAATGCTGACAATTTTTAGTTGTGCAGCTTTTTCACCTTCTAAAATGGTGGCATTGCTGGATTTCAAATCGAGTGTACCAATATGACCGACTTTAGGCTGTATCACGATATTGGCATTTTTCAATTCTTCATTAATACTTTGCTGCCCCATAATATTGATGGTTTGGTCAAGTAGACCGAACATACTGACAGCTTTTGTCCCATCAGGTCGGGCTGAGATATCAACGGCAATCACAATATCTGCACCCATATCACGCGCAGTTTTTACAGGAATTGGACTCACTAAACCACCATCAACATATTTGACACCTGCAATGGTGGCTGGAACAAATACGTTAGGAATACTGCACGAGGCACGTACAGCCTGTCCTGCATTCCCTCGAATGAATTCGGTTTTCTTACCGTTGTCTAAACGTGTCGCGACAGCCGCAAAACGACGCGGGAATTGTTCAATTGGTTTATTGCCAATATTTCTATTCACAAAGTCTTGTAATTTTTGCCCCTGTATAATGCCTTGGCTATTTAAAGTTAGATCACGAATATCAGATTCTTTAAAGTTCAGTGCGATTTGTTGCATTTGGTAAGGGGTTTTACCACTTGCATAGAGGCTGCCGACAAAACTTCCTGCGCTCGTACCGGTCACGATTTTTGGCTTAATGCCATGTGATTCAAGGACTTTTAAAACGCCAATATGCGCAAAGCCTTTTGCACCACCACCGCCAAGTGCAATCGCAATAACTGGTTCACGAGCTTTTACTGGGGTTGGAGTTGGAGTAGCTGGTTTTTTAGTTGCTGAATCACAACCGACAAGACCAAGTACCAACAGGCCTGGAAGAAAATAATGTGCGAGTTTCATTTTGGAAATCTGATTGTTAATTAAACAAAGTGCTCATCTCATCAAAAAATGAAGGTTTTGACTAGGGCTTTTTCCAGTGCTTTTGTAACGGTAGCGCCAACCACTCTGGATTGCGAGGAGAAAACTGTCCTTGATATAAGTTGAGTATGTCATTCAGATCGGTATCAAAATTACCAGTGGTATGAAATACGCCTAAGCAACGGATGGTCTTCTGTGCGTAATCAAAAGAAAATATCACAATTGGAATGTGAGATGCATGGGCAATGTAATAAAAGCCACTGCGAATTTTATCGGCTTTTTTCCGTGTGCCTTCGGGTGCCATACCAATCCAAATTTGTTTGTTTGCTTGAATAATGTTAGCAATTTCATTAGTTAGACCTTTAGGGTTTTCACGATTGACAGGAATAACTCCCACCCAATTAAGTAAATGTTTGAGTGGGGTATCAAACAAGCTATTTTTGCCAAAGATGGTGATTTTCAAACCAATGCCAAGTAAAGCGAGAAAGCCGTGCCAAGCATCAATATTAGAGGTATGTGGTGAGATGATCGCTACGGCTTTAGGTAAATTAGGAAATTCACCAACAAAGCGCCAACCTTGTGCTAAAAATAGACGCTTAAAAATGGCACGACTATAAATAGATCCACGCGATGGAACGAGAGGTGGTAGTTCAGGAAAATTAGTATGTGTTTTATTATTCATTTTATATTCTGTAAAAGTTTTAGAGCGATACCTTAAATTGACAATTTTTTTAAAAATGATTGGTTAATAAAAAAATTTAGATCAATGCTGAATCATTAACTGAGATAAGGTTATTCATATCATATGTTGTCGTGAATTGGAGTTCATTGGCATAATCGCTGTAGATTTAGCTGCTTACTGCATATTTTTGCTTATTTGATACAGGGACGTTTATGGTTTCAAACCGCCAACTCTATGTTCTATTATTTTCCCTGTATTGGGCACAAGGTTTGCCAGTTGGGTTTATGACACATGCCTTGCCTGTCATATTAAGAGCTCAGGGGGTATCACTGGCACATATAGGTGGTTTTGGCTTATTGATGCTGCCTTGGTCAATCAAAATACTTTGGGCACCATTGGTAGACCGACAAGGTTCAAAGCGCTATGGGCATTATCGCAGTTGGATTATTCCGACCCAATTTTTAAGTGTCATCATCCTGATTATTTTATCTTTTTTACCGATCGCCAGTTTAGATGAGCCTGTATATCTGTTGATGTTTTTTGTGGTACTGCTCAGCCTGAATTTGGTGGGTGCCACGCAAGATATCGCAACTGACGGCTTGGCAGTGAATATTTTAAAATCTGATCAGCAGCATTGGGGCAATACATTTCAAGTTGTTGGATCGCGTCTCGGTTTTATTGTCGGTGGTGGCGCGGTACTTTGGGCACTGGATTGGTTGCATTGGCAAACAACTTTTTTATGCTTAGCAGGTATCGTATTTTTAAATACTTTAGCCATTCTGTTTTACCAAGAGCCTAAAAAAGAGCAGATCGTCTCTCAGCATTCACATGTAAACAAACAAACGTTATGGCAAGTTGTAAAACAGTATCTGATTTATTTTACCCAAACCAAAACACTTCGTATGTGGCTGCTGGTGCTGCTGACTTTTAAAATTGCAGATGGTTTTGCTGGGCCGCTGCTCAAACCGTTAATGGTGGATTTAGGTTTGAGTTTTAGTCAAATTGGAATCTATGTGACGATGTTGGGTGCTATTGCTGCACTCGTTGGGGCAGGTTTAGCCGGTTATAGTTTGAAGTATCTCTCGCGTGTACATGCCTTGATTGGTTTTTCGATATTAAAAATCATCAGCCTAATGGCTTATGCATGGTTAGGTTTGCAATACGAATTAAAGCGACTTGTAGATGCTTGGATAATTTATTTCATTAATGCTTTTGAAGATATGGTTTCAGCCATGCTCTTGGTCGTGATGCTGACCTTAGTCATGCAATATAGTCGTAAAGCAGTTGCAGGCACAGATTTTACTTTTCAAGTTGCGTTGATGGCGACGGTGAGTGGTGGATTGTATAGTGTGAGTGGCGTATTTGCAGATGTGCTGGGATATAGCACGTATTTATATTTGATCACAGCTTTGGCAGCGTGCAGCCTAGTACCGATATTGATGTGGGGAAAAGTCATAAAACATGAGCAAAATGATCTTTAAATAGTGATTTATTCTAAGTTTGTATTTATCAACTAAAACAGTAAAAAACAGCATGGCAAATATTGACGATACTCAAGGCGAGTGAGTCAGTAAAAAATACAATCTTCCATCTACAAAGCAAAGCATGCAGCGAAAAGAACAAGATCGTCAAAATACTAGGTCATTTAGTCTGCTATGACGATGGAGTTCAACAGTTATGGTTGGCATCAGCTTGTTTTAAGTCATTTTTAAGTTTCAATTTTTACATTAAGCCATCAAAGAACAATATTGATGCCAATATGCCTAATGTCATAAAGCGATTCCAGCAAAAACTTCCGAGTATCAGCCTAAGCCAGTTCAATTTCATCCTTGCCATATGGTTAGGTGTGGTGTTGAACATTGGCTTTTATCAACAAATGCAAACTCTGACCCCATATACAGGGCTAAAGGCCAGCCTTTTTATTGCGGCAACCGTGGTGGTGGTTGTGGCGCTTTACAATGTGTTGATGCAATTATTGCAATGGCGTTGGAATGTAAAATTATTGGCCAGTATATTTGTCTTGGTGGGTGGTTTTAGTGCCTATTTTGTCAATAGTTTGGGAGTAACCATCACTTCTGATCAAGTACAAAATATGATGCAAACGGATATTAAAGAAGTCAACGATCTCATCTCTCCTAACTTCTTTATTTGGTTAACAGGACTGGTCTTGTTACCGATCTTGGCGATTGTGTTGATTCCAATTCGACAAGAAACTGTTAAGCGTGAAGTTTTAAAAAAACTTGTGAATATCGTGCTGTCATTTACAGTGATGGGCGCTTTGCTCTTTATCTATTTTGTAGATTATGCAGCGATCTTTCGTGAGCATCGGGATTTGAAAGGCATGTTGTCACCGCAAAATACCATTGCATCGACATTTTCGTACTACCATAAAAAAGCGCCTAAGAAAAATTTACCTTTGGTGTTGTATGGGGAAGATGCACATCTGATTGAACGAACCAGTACTGGGAAACTACCTAAATTAATGGTGCTGGTTGTGGGTGAAACAGCACGTGCGGAAAGCTTTTCTTTAAATGGCTACAGCAAAAATACCAACCCTGAATTGAGCCAACAAAAAATTATTAACTTTAATCAAGTGAGCTCATGTGGTACTGCGACTGCTATATCGGTTCCATGTATGTTTTCTGGTATGCCACGTACAGATTATGATGAACAATTGGCTGATCACCGTGAAGGATTGTTGGATATTGCACAACGTGCGGGTTATAAAGTGACGTGGATGGATAATAATTCAGGTTGTAAAGGGACGTGTACCCGTGTGGAAAAATATGAATTTCCAGAGGCATTGAAGCAAAAATGGTGTGATGCAGATGGTGAGTGTTTTGATGAAATTCTGGTTGATGGTTTAAAAGATTATATTGCCCGCATTCCAAAGGATGATGTGTCGCCACGGTTAATTGTTCTACACCAAATGGGCAGTCATGGACCTGCATATTTCAAACGTAGCCCAAAAGCATTCCAAAAATTTAAGCCGACCTGTGACAGCAATGCAATTCAAGGCTGTAGTTCAACCGAACTCGTGAATAGTTATGACAATAGCATTGTTTATACAGATCATGTATTAAGTGAACTGATGAATACTTTGAAAGGGACAGCCAACTACCAAACTGGTTTGTGGTACTTGTCTGATCATGGCGAATCAACAGGTGAACATGGTTTATATTTACATGGTTCACCGTATTCGATTGCACCTTCGCAACAAACGCATGTACCGATGTTGATGTGGTTTTCGCCCGAATGGCAGAAAAATAATTCTGCTCAATATGCTTGTTTAATAGGACAAAAAAGCCAAAAATTGAGTCAGGATAATTTATTCCCCTCACTTTTGAGTTTGCTTGGTGTACAAACCCAAGTGAAAAATGAAAAGAACGATATGTTGCAACAATGTGCGCAAAGTGCACAGAGCAGGATCTAAGCCATGCATAAAATATTAATCATTGAAGATGATTTCATGATTGCCGAATCGACCAAAACATTATTGGCATATCAACAATTTGATGTGGAATGGGTGAATAATGGAATTGATGGCTTAAAGCGCATCCAACAAGGTGGTATCGATCTGGTTTTACTGGATTTAGGTTTACCAATGATGGATGGCATGCAAGTGTTAAAACAGATTTGTCAAATGTTGCCAAATTTGCCAGTACTGATTATTTCTGCACGTGATCAATTACAAAACCGTGTCGATGGTTTAAATCAAGGTGCAGATGACTATTTGATTAAGCCTTATGAGTTTGATGAGCTGTTGGCACGAATTTTTGCTTTATTAAGACGCGCGGGTGGCAATGCACCTGAAGCGACTCAAAAGATTTTAAAGCATGGTGAGTTAGTGTTAGATGTAGAGCAGCATTTGGCACGTTATAAAGGTGAATATGTCGATTTGTCTAACCGTGAATGGGCAATTTTAATTCCATTGGTTACGCATCCGAATAAAATTTTTTCCAAAGCAAATTTGGAAGATAAACTTTATGATTTTGACAGTGATATCAGTAGTAATACCATTGAAGTTTATGTACATCACCTTCGTTCAAAATTGGATAAAGACTTTATTCGTACCATTCGTGGACTTGGCTACCGACTCGGTTAAAACAGGATTAATCTTTCATGCAGCAGCACCAATCGTATTCACTGAAAAAGAGGCTGATTGTTTATGTATCTATTTTCAGTCTACTTTTGGGCTGTGTTCTGGTTTTTGCTGCTTATAAAACGGCACTTGAAGAGATTAACGAAATCCTCGATGCGCAAATGCAGAATTTGGCTGAACGCGTCGCTGCACATGATCCGAAGCCAACCAAAAGTCAGTTTGATCAACATAAGCGCTATCATGAGGAAGATTTATTCGTTGATGTATGGACTTATGAGTCGAAAGCACATCAAACGCATCATTTAAAACTGTTGGTACCGCCTGTAGAAGAAGCGGGCTTTTATACCCATAACACCCCACAGGACGAATGGCATACTTATATTTTACCCTTAGGTGATATGCAGATTCAGGTGAGTCAACAGGAATCTGTTCGTCAACATTTGGCAGTGGAATTAGCAGGGAATATGTTCATTCCATATTTGGTGTTTATTCCGTTTGCTTTGTTGGCATTGGGATGGTTAATCCAGCGCAGTTTAAAACCTTTAGAAGACTTTAAACAAGAGTTGGCAAAGCGTGATGCATTTGAACTCTCTGCCATCTCACATGAGCAGTATCCTGAAGAAATTGCACCAACTATTCACGAGATGAATCATTTATTTGAACGTATTTTGTTGTCGCAACAGGAACAGCGTCAATTTATTGCCGATGCTGCACATGAACTCCGTACGCCAATTACAGCTTTAAATTTACAAATGCAAATTTTGCTGCAAAAGTTCCCACAAGACGAAGCTTTGCATAATTTAAGTAAAGGATTAATTCGGATTCAGCATTTGGTTAGCCAACTTTTAAGTTTGGCCAAACAAGATGCCTCGGTGTTTGAGTTAGAGCGTAAACAGACATTTGACTTGAAACAAGTTGCGGCCAACTGTGTTGAACAATTGATTCATCTAGCAATGCAAAAAGATATCGATTTGGGCATGGAGCAGCAGCAGAGTATTGCTTTATATAGTCTAGAGCCGACTGTGCATTCGATTATTTTTAATTTGATAGATAATGCGATTAAATACACGCCTGTACAAGGGATAATTAATGTGTCGGTAATGCAACAAGCAGAACTAGCATTAGTCGTGGTTGAAGATAGTGGGCCTGGTATTGACCCTGCTTTATATGAACAAATCCGTAAACGGTTTTATCGTATTTATAATCATGAAGAAGTAGGTAGTGGTTTAGGTTTGGCGATTGTGGATAAGGCCGCTGCGCATATTGGTGCACATTTAGATTTTGCGAAAAGTGAAACGCTAGGTGGCTTGAAAGTAACGATTCAGATTCCGCTAAAACCTTTAAACGCCTAATTTTTTTAATTTACAATTTGTTAATAAAGCCTATATCCATTCAAAGTGTTTATAGGCAGTTTTGATTTTTTCTGTGGGTAGATAACGACAGCCAAATGTATAAATGACTGTGTTAAAGGCCCAAATAAACCATGCTGTCCATAGATTATGACTGAGAAAATGTGCACCACGCATCATCTGAGCCCAACCAAAACAAAAACCTAAAATGATGCCTGTAATTAAAAAGAAGTAAGCTCGTGCAGGTCGCGACAGCCGGTAGACAAAATAACCAGTCATTAAGGCAAAGCCCGTAGCAGCATGGCCTCCTGGAAAACAATGTCCATTGGTTGTATTAAATTTCCAGATAAAACCTTGCGCTGTTGCACTGGTCATATTCCATGGGCAAGCATGTGGTGAATGTGATTTGATTAAACCGATGAGTGCTGTACTAAGTATGGCCACGATAAAAAAATAGCCCAATTCACGATGACGTGCTTTCAAAGCATTATGTTTAAAACTCATCAACCATGCCGCTACGTAAAATACATAGACCGCGATTAGGATCTCTTTCACGTATTTATGATTCAGTACAGCAAGAGACCAATCATTACGGTATGGAAAGCCACCCTGAGCATCCATCCACGGTTGGATTAAGGTTTGGTCGAGTTGCCCTGCGACAGGAAAAAAATAGCTTAAAAACAAAAAGCTGATAATCAAAAAAATAATTTGGTAGAGCAAAAAATGGCGAGATGAGGGCATAGCAATCGCTTTGTTATTGTTACATAAGCGCTATTAGATAAAACTCAGCTTAAATCAGTCTTAATAATGTAATCCTATCTATGAGATATACATATCTCAGATGTTGCATGAGTTGAAAATTGGGCTGTGCTAAAGTTTCGAAAACGTTTAAATGCTGAAAATTATGACTATTCGAGCTGTGCTTTTTGACCTTGATAATACCTTAACGCACCGTGACCAAAGTGTGGCAGCATACGCAGAGCATTTAGCAAGCTATTATCAGCAGCATTTGAATACAGTTGACGTAGCGCATATTAAAAGCATTATTAATCGTATTGATAATGGGGGCTATCCCAAAAAAGAATTACTTACTTACCCAAGTATCGGTGCTTCTGTGGCTGATGCTTTACAGCAGGAATTGGAATGGCAGCAGCCCGTAGATTTTGATGAATTGACACAATTTTGGTTTCAAAAATTTGGGCAGTTTGCTGTCGTGATGAACGGGGCTTTAGAGCTGTTAAAACAGTTGAAGCAACAGCAGTATAAATTAGCAGTGGTATCTAATGGGGGGCATGCAACGCGACTCAATATTTTAAATGGACTGGGCTTTGCGCCATATTTTGATGCTGTGATTAGTTCGGAATTGGTCGGGATCAGTAAACCCAAACCTGAAATTTTTCAACATACTAGCCAGCAACTTAATGTAGATCCTGAGGCATGTTTATTTGTGGGTGATCATCCAGTAAATGATATTTATGGTGCGCAGCAGGCGGGCATGCAGGCTGTCTTATTGGAAGGTTTTCATCCTTTAAATGATCATCAACAGACGAATATTCGGCATAAAATTCAACAGCTCGATCAGCTTTGGCCCTATTTGAAATAAAGGCAGCATAAAAAAAGCGGCATCCAGTGCCGCTGTTTTTAGTCATTTTTAAAACATATTTTCATCCGAGTTGGCTGAAATACGGTGAATACTTAAATCAGCGCCACGGAATTCTTCTTCTTGATCTAGGCGGATACCCATTACAGCTTTTAATGTACCGTAAACGATAAATCCACCAATTAGTGCGATCGCAATGGCTAAGAATGTACCAATGATTTGCGACATCATTGAAATACCACCTAAGCCGCCTAACCATTTTTGCCCAAATAAGCCTACAGCTAGGCCACCAAAAGCTCCACAGACACCATGTAGTGGCCAAACGCCGAGTACATCATCAACTTTGAGTTTGTTATGCGTGTAAGTGAATAATTTTACAAAGATCACTCCAGCAATTGCTCCAATGATTAAGGCACCTACAGGGTGAACCACGTCAGAACCTGCACAAATAGCGACTAAACCTGCTAACGGACCATTGTGTAGGAAACCGGGGTCATTTTTACCCATGAAGTTTGCCGCCAATGTGCCACCGACCATCGCCATGAGAGAGTTAATCGCGACTAATCCTGAAATTGCATCAAGCCGTTGAGCACTCATTACGTTGAAGCCAAACCAACCGACAATGAGAATCCAAGAACCGAGTGCCAAAAAAGGAATACTTGATGGTGGATGCGCACTGATACGGCCATCTTTTTTGTAACGACCATGACGCGCACCGAGTAAAAGTACTGCAGCAAGAGCGATCCAACCGCCCATTGCATGAACCACTACAGAGCCGGCAAAGTCATGGAAAGCTGCACCGAATTGATGTTCTAACCAAGCTTGCAGTCCGAAATTACCATTCCAAGCCATGCCTTCAAAAAATGGGTAAACCAAAGCAACCAACAATAACGTTGCGATTGCTTGAGAACGCATTTTGGCACGTTCTGCAATGCCGCCAGAAATGATGGCAGGAATTGCGGCTGCAAAGGTTAGTAAAAAGAAACAACGCATTAAGTTATAGCCATGATCGGCTGCAAGCGTATCTCCAATATGGAAAAAATGGTGCCCATAAGAGATGTAATAACCCACAAAAAAGTATGCAATTGCGGAAATAGAAAAGTCAGTCAGAATTTTACTGAGCGCATTGACCTGATTTTTATGTCGTACGGTACCTAATTCTAAAAATGCAAAGCCTGCATGCATGGCAAGAACCAAGACTGCACCAAGAAGGAGAAAGAGGAGATCTATATTTTGCATAAGGTGTTCCAGTTTAGTGCGCTAGTTCACGAAAAGAACTTCAGTATATCGAGCGAAAAAAAATGGAAAAGAGATTGGCGCTAGGGAAATTTTGATTAAAAAAACTTAAAAATACATAAGACTCGATATAAAGCAAAGACTTGCATTTAAAGCTTAAAAGTGCACCAAAAAGATGCGCATCAATATTTACAAGAGAAAATTAACTAAATGATTCTTAAATGGAAAAGGCTGAAAAGTGAATATGTTTGAAACTCTTTTTAACTTTATAGCGCCAAAAAGGGATTAATTCAGGGCATCGAATATTTTTGAATTTTCATCGGAATGCGAGAAATGTGGGCATGTATTTGAGTTTACTCGCTGATATTACGGTGAACGGTCAATTTTTTTTGGCACGTTGTTATTGTGCAAATGGGATGAATGTTGAGAAGAACACAGCTTTAAAATTTGCCTATCAATGGGTCATTTTGCTCAAAGTGACGGTTATTCTGTGGTGCAAATACATGACAAATTATTTCGAAGGACTTTATTTAGAGTGCCATAATTGAAATACAGCTCAGATCCATTTTATGTGATCTGATTCATGGAGCGCACGACTGTTTTAAGCGAGTCGTTGAGTATTGATTGCCTCCGCCCAATCACAGCATCCACATCGTGGGCAAACATCTTGTGCGCCATGGATATACATAGTTTTACCGCAATGTGTACAGGCATAGAGATGATGCATTTTTATGTCAGCAACGGCTTTGTAAGGTTTGGGGAAGAGCGGTAGTCCATAGCGTACTTGCTCAGGTGGATAAAATAAGATGCTAAATTTGCCATCACTTTCTAATAGACCGACGCGGACTTGCCCTAAATGTTCAACATTTTGCTGACGCATTTCAGAGAAAAATTCATCATGCGACATTTTTCCTTGTTTGATTTTCTCTAAGACCAATTCACCATCTTCAACAATGTATAAGGCCTTACCCTCAATTAAATCTTCAAAGGGCTGATATTTCATCATGAGCCACGTAATGACACGATATAAGCCTATGACAACGGACATCACGATGAGGGCTTGAAGTATGGGTAAATCTTCTTCAAACATCGGATCGCCAGCAATTGAGCCTAAAGCGAGTAAGATCGCGACCTCAAAAATAGACAACTGACGAACGCCACGTTTCCCTGTAAGGCGTAAAAAAACGATAATTAAAACGAACATAATGATGCTGCGTAAGATAACTTCAGCAGCAAAGCTCCATGTCGTGTCATGGATGAAAATTTGAGTGATATCCATCTCTTATCCCTCTTATTGTTATATAGTTAAATTAGCAAATCCTTCTACTTTGTATCTGCTTAATTGTGTTAAGTTTTTAGATAAAATTGAAAGTAAAAAAGCACCGATAAACGGTGCTTTTTGATTGCATCTTCATCGGATGCAAAATTATTTAATCAAGGTTGCAATCTCGCTAAAGATAACACCCAAACCATGTGCGCCAGCATCAGGGTAACCCAGACTGCGGTCGCCCACAGTTCCTGCACGACCCATACGCGCTACAATCTCTTTGGTATTTTCAGCGCCTTGAACCGCCGCTTTTGCACCAAGTACAAAGTTTTCTTTAAAGGTTTTATCTGTATGGGCAGACCAAGAATCTGCGCATGGCACAAGTGCATCAATCAGGGTTTTATCACCCACCACTGCGCCGCGTCCAAATGAACGCTCACCTGTAGTTTGAATGCCTTTGACCGCTGCTTGCAGCATCTCGGCAAAATCAGCGACAGTTAAAACTGATTTGCCTTGAATTGATTTCGCTGCCGCACGGAATGCTGAACCCCAGATTGGGCCAGACGCGCCACCACAATGTTCCATAATGATCATTGAGCAGTTCAGCATGAATTCATCCATCTGCTGCGCTTGAATCAGACTTTGCCATTCACGTTTTAATTGCTTAAAGCCTTTCGCCACGCTCATACCGAAGTCGCCATCACCTGCATGCGCGTCCAGCTCACAGAATAGCACTTCATTTCTAATGATACAGGCAGACATCACATCCACCACATAACGCATGTTTTCGATGGTGAATTGCTCATTGCTAATCACCGCATGTTCAGGCTGTGTTTCAACTTGGGTGTTTACTACAGCTTCGGCTGAAGAATCTTTGGACACAAAAGTTAAAGGCTGTGCTGCTGAACCATCCATTTTAAATGCAGGGGTGTTGGCTGCTGCATCGAGGTAAGTTTTCAATTCATCATCGACAGCAAGCAAGGACACAGATGCACCATTCATGTCGATACTGGTCATATAGTTGCCGACAAATGTGCGGTAAATTTTGATGCCTTTACGTGCAAGGTGTTCGCATACATCATGGTTAAAGACATACAACTCTTGCAGCGGTGTGCTACCAAAGCCATTGACCAAGACTGCAACTTCTTTCATGTCTGGACGGTCAAGGAACAGGTCATCCACGATGCGCTGTGCCATTTTTTTGGATGGCAAGATTTTTTCACGACGGATGCCGGGTTCACCGTGAATGCCGACGCCATATTCCATTTCGTCATCAGCCAAAGTAAACGTTGGCGTGCCTTTGGCTGGAACAGTACATGAGCTATAAGCAAAACCAAGGCTAATGACGTTGTCCGCAGCTTTTTGAGCAATCGCTTTTACGTCTGCAAGTTCTAAGCCTTTTGATGCTGCTGCGCCTGCAATCTTATGTACAAATACTGTGCCTGCAACACCACGACGACCGACTGTATATAGGCTGTCTTTAACCGCAATGTCATCTGCCACTTTTACATAGTCAACTTTAATGCCGTCTTCAGTCGCAAGGGCTGCGCCATTCTGGAAATTCATCATATCGCCAGAATAGTTTTTGATGATCATTAGCACGCCTTTGTCAGTTGCGACTTGCTGTAAGGCTTTATAAACCTGAATTTGCGACGGAGATGCAAATACGTCGCCGCACACAGCAGCGTCTAACATGCCTGTGCCTACAAAGCCTGCATGGGCAGGTTCGTGACCGCTACCACCACCACTGATGAGAGCAACATTGTTATGTTTTTCTTTTCTTGAAATGATTTTATAGGCTTCATTAAATTGAAGCTCAGGGTGAGCCAGTACAAGTCCTTTGCACATTTCAACAACCAGATTTTCAGGGTTGTTCATGAGTTTTTTCATTGAAACACAAGGATATATTAATTTGGGAGAATATTAATTTCGTATTATAAGATGTAATGGTATTTGAAGTATGCAAATGGAAGATATTTGAACTATAAATTTTTTTTCATTACAGCCTACACTCAAATTTTATAGATACAGATAATGATTTAGAGAAAAAATTATGCATTCTGAGGATCATTTTAGTAAAGAAGGCGAATTCAAACATGAGGTGCGACAGTTTGAAAAGTCTTATGATAATCAACAAGCTGAGCAAATTTCTCTAATGGTGTAAGCCAATCTAACGCTTTTCTAGGACGAGTATTCAGTGACATGGCAAC